>JALUQR010000159.1:5174-9567 GCA_027017505.1 bacterium | reverse complement strand
ACCCGGGGGCACAGGTGGTGGATATAACACATCTTGTGTCAGCCCACAACATCCTGGAGGCGGTCTTCATTCTGGCATCTTCCGTGAGGTTCTTTCCGCAGGGCACAATCCATGTTGCGGTTGTGGACCCTGGTGTTGGTGGCAGAAGAAGACCCATAGTTGTGGAAACAGAAAACTACATCTTCGTGGGGCCTGACAACGGTATATTCACAGGAGCACTTAAAGGAGAATCTGTAAGAAAGATAATACACATAACCAACAGAGAATACATGCTTCCCTCTGTAAGCCACACATTCCACGGCAGAGACATATTTGCCCCTGTTGCAGCACATCTCTCAAGGGGTGTAAGACCAGATGCATTCGGCCCCGAGGTGAAAGAGCTTGAAAGGGTTGATATACCACACCCCGCTGTAACTGAGAAGACTCTACAGGGTGAGGTCATCTACATAGATGGCTTTGGAAACCTCATAACCAACATAGAGGGGAGAATGCTTGAGGATGTAGGCCCTGATAACCTCACCGTAGAGATAAAAGGGGTTACCATGGAGGGGCTTTCCAGCAGTTATGAAGAGGGCCGTGAGGGCAGACCCATCGCTATTGTTGGTAGCACTGGTTTTCTCGAGATAGCCCTTTACAGAAAGAGGGCCAGCGAGGCCCTGGGTGTATGCCCTGGTGAGATGGTTGTTGTAAGAAAAGGAGGCTGACCGAATGAGGGCTGTCATACAGAGGGTAGCCCGTGCAGAGGTGGTTGTGGATGGAAGGAGGGTGGCAGAGATAGGAAGGGGGCTTGTTGTGTTTGTTGGTGTTGAAAGAGAGGATACATCAGGTGATGCACTCTACATAGCGACAAAGGTATCCTCCCTGAGGATATTCGAGGATGACACAGGAAGGATGAACCTGAGTGTGAGGGATACAGGGGGTGAGGTGCTCTGTGTATCCCAGTTCACACTTCTTGCAGATGCAAGAAAGGGAAGAAGGCCATCCCTTGACAGGGCAGAAAAACCAGAACATGCAGAAGCACTCTACAGAGAGGTGGTTGAGAACATAAGAAAAGAGGGGGTGAGTGTAAAAGAGGGTGTCTTTGGTGGCCACATGGATGTAAGCCTTACAAACACAGGGCCTGTAACCATACTTCTGGACAGCAGAAGGCTCTTTTAAATCAAAGAAGGAGGAACGGTGAAGATGAAAAAACTGCTACTCATAGTTGCCATGCTCTGTGTGCCTGCCATGGCTGGTGCACAGGGGATGATGCACGGTATGAAGGATGTTAAAGACGAAAGAACGGTTCTTAATATTCCACCAAAGATGAAAGTCATGCAGAAAAGGATGATGAGAAAACACATGGCAACGGTTGCAACCATTGTATCCCTTCTTGCAGAGGGCAGACTCAAGGAGGCAGGCAGGGTTGCAAAGGAAAACCTCGGGACAAACCCTCAGGATGTAAAAAGATGCTCCAGGATGGCCAAGATGGCAGGTGAGCCAGATTTCTTCAGGCTCGGTATGGCAATGCACGAGAAGGCAGATGAGCTTGCCATGCATGCAGATAGGGAACACAGAAAGATGACACTCAAAACCCTTGCAGAGCTTATAAACACCTGCAACGCATGCCACGAAAGATACAGACACTGAAGGAAGGGTTCAGATGGCTGATATGCCGTTTTTGGAGGTGTTCTTGATACTGTACATTGCCTTGTCTGCAAGGTGTATGAGCTCGAGCTTGTTCTTTGCGTCCTCAGGGAAAGACGCTACCCCCATGCTTGCGGTTACATGACAGTTTATGCCCTCTTCGGAGAGGAACTCGGTGTGGTTTATTATCTCCCTTAGCTTTTCCGCAACGATGAGGGCGTTGTCCTTCGGGGTCTCTGGCATGAGGATTACAAACTCGTCACCACCGTATCTGCAGGGCACATCAATGCTTCTTGTGTTCTCCTTGAGAACCCTTGCAAACTCAAACAGAAGCTTGCTTCCACAGATGTGCCCGTAGCGGTCGTTTATCTCTTTGAAGTAGTCTATGTCCATGAATATCATGGACAGACTACAGCCGTAGCGTTTGCATCGCTCTATCTCGTAGTCCATGTACTTGTGCATGTAGCGTGAGTTGTAAAGCTGTGTGAGGTCATCTGTTATGGTAAGCTCTTCCACCCGTTTAAAGAGCATGGCGTTTTCTATGGCTATTGCGGTGTAGTCTGCAATTGTGGTGAGAAGCACTATCTCGTCATCGCTGAAACTTCCCTTGTCCGTGTTGACAAGCTCTATAACACCCAGGCACCTTCCCCTTGTTTTAAGGGGGATACAGGCTATGTAGCGTTTGCTCATCCTCTTGCCTGATGTGCTCTCGCTGTCTATCTCCTCCACTATTATGGGTTTGCCCTCACGGGCAACCCTTCCTGCAAGACCCTCGTCTATTCTTAGCTTCTGTTCCCTGTATTTTTCAAGCTTTTTACCAACCGCTATCTCAAAACGGAGCTCCTTTCTCTTCTCATCCAGTAGAAGCAGAGACCAGTTGTCAGGCTTGAGAAGCCTTTCCATCTCGCGCATGACCCGCTGGAGGACCTCCTTGAGGTTGAGCGAGGATGTTATGGTCTTGCCTATCTCGCTGAAGGTCTCAAGCTGGTGCATTATGTCTGTTTTTCTCTCCTGGGTATCCATTTACTGAAAAATATATCTCATAGAGGAGAAAAAAGCAAGCAGACCCACCTTCTTCAGGACTTTAAAAAAGGCTCTGTTTGTGGTATTTATATGAGCTTTGAAAGGAGAGCTGAATATGGTATTTTCTAAACTCAAGTCCAAACTTGCACGCACACACAACACCATTATGAGGGGGCTTCAGAGTGCCTTTGGTATAAAGTCCAGGGATGCATCCAAGGAGGCCATAGAGGAGGCCCTCATAACAGCGGACATAGGGGTGGAGACCTCCATGGAGATTGTGGACCTTTTAAACGAGAGCTTTCGCTGGGACATGGACAGCCTTCGTGAGAAGATAAAGAACGCCCTCTACGGGATACTCAAAGAGGTGGAAGAACCCCTTGAGGTTCCATCCCACATAAGGCCATTCGTTATAATGGTGGTTGGGGTAAATGGCACGGGAAAGACCACCACCATAGGGAAACTCGCTGTGAGGTTTAAAAAGCAGGGTAAAAGGGTGCTCCTCGGGGCCTGCGATACCTTCAGAGCTGCGGCAATAGAACAGCTTGAGGTATGGGCAGAAAGGATAGATGTGCCCATGGTGAAACACAAAGAGGGGGCTGACCCCTCTGCAGTTGCCTTCGATACTGTGAGGGCAGGTATATCCAGGGGTATGGATGTGGTTATACTGGATACCGCAGGAAGGCTCCACACAAAGACAAACCTCATGGAGGAGCTTAAAAAGATAAACAGGGTGGTTGGAAGAGAACTCAACGGTGCACCCCATGAGAGGCTACTCGTTGTGGATGGCTCCACAGGACAGAATGCGCTGAACCAGGCAAGGCTATTCAACGAGGGTATAGGAATTACTGGCATGGTGATAACAAAACTCGATGGCACGGCAAAGGGTGGTATCGTTGTGCCCATAGCAAGGGAGCTTCACATACCCATAAGGTTTATAGGCGTGGGCGAGGCGGAAGAGGACTTAAGGGTATTCAACGCAGAGGAGTTCGTTGACGCACTCGTATAAACCCAAAAAGGAGAGGCACCCATGGATAAAGAGCTTGAAATGTTCTACCAGCTTTACATGAGAAGAAAGAGTATAAGAAGGTTTCTCAAGAAGGATGTGGAGGAGGATAAACTAAAACGCCTTCTTAACATACTGAGAAGGGCACAGAGTGCTGCAAACTGTCAGCCCTGGCACTTCATAGTGGTAAGGGGTGAGGACAAGGAAAGGCTCAACCCCGTGTTCACCACAAAGGGGTTCAGGGATGCACCCCTGTGCATAGTTGCGTGTGCAGAGCCACGAAAGGCCTGGGTGAGAAAGGCAGATGGCAGAAACTACGCATGGGTTGATGTATCCATAGCGGTTACAGAGATGATAGGGGCTGCAACCGCAGAGGGACTCGGCACATGCTGGGTTGCAGCAATAGAACCAGCAAAGGTCAAGGAGATACTGGGCATACCCGATTACATAGATGTGGTTGCCATAATAGTGATTGGCTATCCTGTAAGAGAACTCAAGGTGGAAGAGAAGGACAGAAAACCCCTTGAAGAGATAATCCACTGGGGACGCTGGTAGACTACCTTACAAACCACCTCGTGCCCTCTGGTGTATCCTCAAGGATTATGCCCTTTTCCCTGAGCTCCTCCCTTATGGCGTCTGCACGGGCATAGTCCTTTCTTCTTCTTGCATCCTCCCTTTCCTTTATAAGGGCTGTAATCTCTTCCACAGGCAGTGGGGCATGGCTCTTAAGGTCGTTAAAGT
>JALUQR010000159.1:0-5164 GCA_027017505.1 bacterium | reverse complement strand
TCTCTCTCAAACACACCGAGTATGCTTGAAAGCTCTCTGAAAAGCGCAACTATAACTGCAAGCTCCTCTTTTATCTCTTCAGGTTTTTTTGTGGTCTTGCCATCCATAAGTTTGTTCGCCCTTGAGACCTCCTCGAACATAAGCCCTATGGTAAGGGCGGTATTGAAGTCATCATCCATGGCAGAAAGAAAGGGCACAAGCCTTTCTCTTATCTTCTCTCTGGGTGGGTTCACACCTGAGACCCCGGGGAATTCCTCTTTTATACGGAGTATGGTTCTGAAGAACCTTTCTGCCTTTGCCTCTGCCTCCTTAAGTGTTGCGTGGCTGTATTCCACAGGAGAGCGATAGTGGCTTGAGAGCACAAACAGCCTTATGCTTTCAGGTGTGTGGAGTTTGAGGGCATCCCTTACGGTGAGTATATTGCCCAGGGATTTGCTCATCTTCTCCTTTTCTATGTTGACGAAGCCGTTGTGGAGCCAGTACCTGACAAAGGGCTTGCCCGTGAGGGCCTCGCTCTGGGCAATCTCGTTTTCGTGGTGGGGGAATATGAGGTCCTTTCCACCGCCGTGTATGTCTATGGTTTCACCCAGGTACTTCATGCACATGGCAGAGCACTCTATGTGCCAGCCAGGTCTGCCCCTGCCCCAGGGGCTCGGCCACCAGGGCTCACCTGGTTTGCTCTTCTTCCAGAGGGCAAAATCCAGGGGGTCCTTCTTTCGCTCATCCACCTCCACCCTGGCACCCTTTTTGAGCTCCTCTATGTTCTTTCCAGAGAGCTTTCCGTACTCCCTGAACATTCTTACAGAATAGTACACATCTTCATCAACCACATAGGCATAGCCCTTATCTATGAGGGTCTTTATTGCCTCTATCATCTCTGGTATGGTCTCTGTTGCACGGGGCCGATGTGTGGGAAGCCTTACACCCAGCCTCTCCATGTCTTCATCGTAGGCCCTTATGTAGCGTTCGGCAATCTCCTCTGGTGCGGTGGCCTCTTTTTTTGCCCTCTCTATTATTTTGTCGTCCACATCGGTGTAGTTACGGGTGTAGGTAACACTGTAGCCACGGTACTGTAGATACCTGTATATCACATCAAATGCTATGGCACTTCTTGCATGTCCTATGTGGCTTAAGTCATATACAGTTGGCCCGCACACATACATCCTGACACTGCCAGGCTCAAGGGGAAGAAACTCCTCCTTTCTCTTTGTGAGAGAGTTGTATACCTTTATACCCATCGTTTCACCTCTTCAAGGGCTTTTTTAAGCCTCTCTGCAGTCTCCTCTTTACCCAGCAGAAGGAATATCCTTGAGAGCTCTATACCCCTGGTTGTGCCCGTGAGGGCAACCCTGAGGGGCATGAACACATCCCTTCTCTGTCTGCCCCTCTTCAATCCTTCTATGATAGTATTAAACACATTTTCGTCAAGCCCTTTTATCTCTTCAATCCTTTCGAGACACCCTTTGAGCACCTCTCTGGCATCCTTTAGAAGTTTTTTTGCCCTGTCATCGTATGTGGGTCTTTCGAGCACAGAGAGTACAAGTTCCCTGAGCTCTGTAAGTGTTGTTGCATTGGTCTTTACGGCATCTATCACAGCCATGAGCCTGTCCTTTCTGTAGCCCTCAAGCCCTGTAAGGTATTTAAGTAGCCCTTCGGCGGAGGTTTTCTCTATGGCGGTCTTGTTTAGCCTTTTAAGCATTCCCGTATCGAACACGGAGGAACTTCTTGAGAGATTATCCACGGAGAATCTCTTTATCATCTCTTCAAGGCTCAGGAGTCCTTCTGTGTGCCATCCAAGTCTGCCTGCACAGTTAAGTATTGCAACTGGCAGGTAGCCTGTATCCCTGAGCTCCTTTATGGATGCCCCTTCAGTGCGTTTGCCCAGGGGCTTTCTGTCAGTGCCTGTAACGAGAGGTAGATGTATGTATTCTGGCACTTTAAAGCCCAGTGCCTTTATGAGAGCTATCTGACGGGGTGTGTTGGACAGGTGGTCCTCACCGCGTATTATGTGGGTTATATCCATTTCAGCATCGTCCACCACGCAGGCAAGGTTGTAGGTCGCCCTGCCAGAGGAGTCAATTATGATGAAGTCTCCAATGTCCTTTCCAGAGAAGGTGAGCCTGCCGTAGAGTCTGTCCGTAAAGGTGATCTCTTGCGGAGGCATGCGAAACCTTATAACAGAGCTCTTGGTATCGGGGGGTGGCTCTTTAAGGTTCAGGCACCTTCTGTCATACACGGGTGGTCTTCCGCTTGCAAGCTGGGTTTTTCTCAGCTCCTTGAGTCTTTCCTTCGAGCAGTAGCATATGTAGGCATCGCCTTCTCTGAGGAGTCTTTCCGCATGCCCTCTGTAGATGTGGGCCCTTTCTGACTGTCGCAGGGGGTTGCCATCCCACAGAAGTCCGAGAAACTTAAGGTCTTCAAGGATTGCCTCTTCATACTCAGGCCTTGCCCTCAGAGGGTCTGTGTTCTCTATTCTCAAGAGGAAACTGCCCCCCTGGCCTCTTGCAAAGAGGAAGTTAAAAAGGGCTGTTCTTATGTTACCTATGTGAAGGTAGCCTGTTGGCGAGGGTGCAAACCGTGTTCTTACCATCTATACCTCTTCTACAGCAGGTTCTATAAGACACACCGCATATGCAGAGATTGCCCTGCCACTGCCTGTAATCCCCATGCCCTCTTCTGTGGTTGCCTTTATGTTTATGGAGGACTCCTCTGTGTTGAGTTTCTCTGCTATGTTTTTTCTCATAAGGGGTATGTGGTCTTTAAGCCTTGGCCTTTCGCACACCACCGTTGCATCCACATTGACCACCCTGTAGCCACTTTTCTGAAGAAGCCCGTGTGTGTGCTCAAGCAGAACCATGCTTGAGATATTCCTGTAGTGAGGGTCATCTGGCGGAAAGTGTGTTCCTATGTCTCCAAGTGATGCAGCACCCAGGAGTGCATCTATTATTGCATGCACGAGCACATCCGCATCTGAGTGACCCAGAAGTCCTGCTGGGTGCTCTATCTCAACACCACCGAGCACAAGCCTTCTGCCCTCAACAAGCCTGTGTACATCGTAGCCAAAGCCCACACGCATACTTCAATCAAACCCCTCTTTTTTTGAGTACAAGCTCTGCCACAAGGAGGTCTTCCTCTGTGGTTATCTTTATATTATCATATGCACCCTCCACAACACAGACCTTCTCGCCCGAGAGTTCAACGAGTGTGCTGTCGTCTGTTGCGGATATACCCCTTTTCAGGGCATTGAGGTGTGCCATTTTAAGTGTTTCGAATCTGAAGGCCTGCGGGGTCTGTATAAGTCTCAGGGTGTCACGCGGGATGGTTCTTTTAACCCTGTTCCGTTCAACCTCCTTTACAGTATCCTTTGGCACCACCCCGCATACAACCGCCACCGCACCCTCTGTGAGCGGGCGGATGGTCCTCTCTATAAGGGCTTTTCTTACAAGGGGTCTTGCACCGTCATGAACCACCACAAGCTCGGGGCTGTATTCTTCGGCCTTCTGAAGCCCCTTCCACACAGAGCTCTGCCGTTCACTGCCACCTGCCACAACTGCCACCACCTTGTGAAAGCGGTATCTTTCAACCACCTGCTGTGTGCATCTTTCCACATCCTCTGGCATTACCACCACAACCACGGCGTCCACAAGCTCTGTCTGTTCGAACACATCGAGGGTGTGACACAGAAGGGGTTTCCCGAGGAGTTCAACATAGGGCTTTTTTCTGCCCAGTCTTCTGCCTGCTCCTGCAGAGGGTATTATTGCAATCGTCAGGGGTCTGTCCATGGGTTATTCAGGGGTCCTTCCTGGAGAGGGTCCTGCGGGAAACTGTCAGGATATAACGCTTACCACATTGTCAGACTTCTTGCCTTCCTTTACCTTGGAGAATATCATCCTGCCTGTGGATGTTTGCAGTATGCTGGTTACCACCACATCTATGGTTTTGCCCACATGCTCGCAACCCTCGTCTATGACCACCATGGTGCCATCATCCAGGTAGCCCACACCCTGTCTGTCCTCCTTACCCTCCTTGAGCACATATATGTTTATCACCTCACCAGGCAGGATGGCTGGCTTGAGTGCATTGGCAAGGGCATTTATGCTGAGGACCTGCACACGGTGGAGTTTTGCCATCTTGTTAAGATTTATATCGTTTGTAAGAAGCTTTGCGTTGTGACGCCTTGCAAGGGCCACAAGCTTCATGTCCACCTGTCTTATGTGGGGGAAGTCCTCGTCGGATATGATTATATCTATGTTTCTTTCACGCTGTAGGCGCTCCAGTATATCAAGCCCCCGTGTGCCCTTTGCCTTCTTAAGCGGGTCATGTGAGTCTGCAAGATACTGCAGTTCCTCGAGCACAAAGTGTGGTATTATGAGGGTGCCCTCTATAAAGCCTGTCTCACATATATCGGAGAGTCTTCCGTCTATTATAACACTGGTATCCACCACCATGGTGGCGGGCGGTTTTTCCTTCTCCTCTTTGGGCTGGATGTGCCTGCCTGTAAGGTACTCTGTGTCGAACTCATCTGCCTTCTTCATGCCAATGCTGAGGCCAAGATAGCCCATCACACAGTTTGTAAAAAGATATGTGGAGATTTCCAGATAGGGATTATCAAGAAAGTGCATCACAAGGGGATAGGTCATAAGGTTTGCAACAACAAGCCCTATTATAAGCCCTATGGCCCCGCCAACAACGGTTTTAAGGGAAGCATCGTTTACCTTCTCCTCGAACCTGAGGGCAACAAGGGCTATCATTATACCGCCCACGAACCCTGTGAAGGCTATTTCATGATTTCCCACTATCTGGCGCAGGATGAAGTAGCCACTGAAGGAGGCGAATACGACGAGCAGAAGCCTCATGAGTATGAAACGGGACATCATCATGACTTACCCTCTTTCCCCTGCATGATGCGGTCAAGCTCTTCTGCTATCTTCTGCTCGTCCGCATTCTTCGCAGCTGAGATTTCCTTTACAAGAAGGTTTCTTGCTGTATCGAGCATCTTTCGTTCACCGAAGGAGAGTTCCTTGTCGTGTTTCAGCAGATACAGCTCACGCAGAACCTTTGCCACCTCCATGGCACAGCCGGTTTTTATACGCTCTGTGTACTCACGGTATCTGCGGTTCCATGTGGTCTGGGTATCAAGGTTTATCTCTTTTTTGTCCTTAAG
>JALUQR010000158.1 GCA_027017505.1 bacterium | reverse complement strand
CTATGTATGGTGAGGGGTCAAAGTCTCTGACCTCTCCTGCAATGCGTACAGGAAAGCCTTCGGGGTTGAATCTTGTTATGGTGTCTATACCGCTCTTTCCTGCTATTATGTTCTGCCAGGCCTTCTGAGTGCCCGTGCCCACGGGACTAACACAGCCCAGCCCTGTTACCACAACCCTTCTCATGGTGTCCTTTCTTACTTGGATGTCTTCTTCTCTATATAGTCTATGGCGTCCTGCACGGTGCGAATCTTTTCCGCATCCTCATCTGGTATCTCTATGCCGAACTCCTCCTCAAATGCCATGACCATCTCCACGGTATCCAGAGAGTCTGCACCAAGGTCATCCACAAAAGATGCCTCGGGCTTTACCTCCTCCTCGGAAACCCCGAGCTGGTCTACGATTATCTTTTTTACCCTTGCTTCTGTTGACATCTTCCCACCCTCCTTGAAGAAATTTTTATAATGCTTGTTTGTATATCACCTATGGGGTTTCATGTCAATTTTAAAGGCTCTTTTACATGAACATCCCGCCGTTTATGTTGAGCACCTCGCCTGTTATGTAGCTTGCCCTGTCAGAGGCAAGAAAGAGCACCCCTTCTGCCACATCCTCGGGGGTGCCGAGCCTTTCAAGGGGTATTCTCTTTATGAGTTCCTCTCTTGCCTTCTCTGGCATTGCCCTCGTCATTGCGGTGTCTATAAAGCCAGGGGCAATGGCATTGCAGGTAACACCCCTGGATGCAAACTCCCTTGCAACGGTCTTTGTGAGGGCTATAAGGCCACCCTTGCTTGCAGAGTAGTTTGCCTGGCCTGGATTACCCGTTATGCCCACTATGGATGCAATGTTCACTATCCTTCCATAGCGTGCCCTTGCCATAACCCTTACAGCAGACCTTATGCAGTTAAACGCCCCTTTGAGGTTCACATCCAGAACCCTCTGCCAGTCCTCATCAGTCATGCGAAGAATGAGCCTGTCTCTTGTAATGCCTGCATTGTTCACAAGTATGTGCAGTGAGCCGAATGTATCCACCGTCTGCTGGACCATTCTGTCTGTATCCCCAGGTTCTGTTACATCCACTTTTATGAATATGGCCTCTCCTCCTGCGGACTTTATCTGCTGAGTGGTCTGTCCACCTGCGTCCTCGTTCACATCTGCTATGGTAACCCTTGCCCCTTCAGAGGCAAGCCTTAAGGATATGGCCCTGCCTATACCCTGGCTTCCTCCTGTAACTATGGCAACACGCTCTTTAAGTAGCATCTTCTTCCTCCTCCGTGAGTGTGGTTTTAAGGGTTTCCAGGTCTTCGGGTCTGCCGAAGTTAAGTGTGATGAGTCTTTTTTCTATGCGTTTTGTAAGCCCTGTTAGCACCTTTCCAGGGCCTATCTCTATGGTTACCTCCACACCCTCTGCAAACAGCCTCTTTATGGTCTCAAGCCATCTTACAGGGTGGGTTAGCTGTAATGTGAGAAGCTCTCTTATCTTTTCGGGCTCTTCAACGGGCTCTGCGGTTACATTGGATATTACTGGTACTGATGGTCTGCGAATATCTATCTTTGCGAGTTCTTCTGCAAGTTTTTTTTCTGCATCTTTCATAAGTGGTGAGTGAGATGGCACACTTACCTGCAGTGGGACAACCCTTTTTGCGCCCACATCCTTTGCAGCGCTTTCCACCCTTTCCACTGCATCCCTGTGTCCTGAGATTACCACCTGCTCCGGGCTGTTTATGTTTGCGGGCACCACAACCTCCTGGTCTGTGGACGCATCCTCGCAGAGTTCCTCCACGGTCTCTGGTGCAAGCCCTATTATGGCTGTCATCTTGCCTGTGCCCTGGCTGGCGCTTTCCTGCATGAACACACCCCTCAGATAGGTTAGCCTTACCGCATCCCTGAACTCAATACTTCCTGCACACACAAGGGCTGTGTACTCACCGAGGCTGTGGCCTGCGGTATAGAGGGGCTTAAGTGGAAACTCCTCTGCGAGCACCCTGAGGGCTGAAACACTTACAGTGAGTATGGCGGGCTGTGTGTTCTCTGTAAGGTTGAGCTCTGCCTCTGAGCCCTCAAAGCAGAGCCTTTCCATGTCCCTGTTGAGCACACCTGAGGCCTCTTTGAATGTCTCCCTTACCCGTGGAAACTCATCAAAGAGTGCCCTGCCCATACCCACAAACTGTGAACCCTGTCCTGGAAACAGAAATGCCAGTTTCTTCATATCACCACCTCAACACAGTTGCTCCCCATGTGAAGCCTCCACCAAAGGCAACAAGAAGTACCACATCTCCCCTCTTTATACAGCCCGTGTGGAGTGCTTCGTAAAGTGCAATGGGGATGGATGCAGAAGATGTATTACCATACCTCTCTATGTTTGAAAACACCTTTGTGTCATCTATGCCGAGCCTTTCCTTTATGGCATTTATTATCCTTATGTTTGCCTGATGTGGTATAAGGAGGCTTACATCCTTCGGGCTCAGTCTGTTGTGTTTTAACGCCTCATTTATTGCCTCGCCCATGGTTTTCACCGCCATTCTGAATGTCTCGTTGCCCTTCATCTTGAGAAATGGCTTTGGCGGGTTTTTCTTTTCAAACGGGCTTTCAGATAGTGCCCCTGGTGTGTAGAGCATCTCCCAGTATCTGCCATCGGAGTGTATGTGGGACGAGAGTATACCGCTTTTACCCCTCGTTGCCCTGAGCACCACAGCTCCTGCCCCATCTCCGAAGAGCACACATGTGGCCCTGTCCTGCCAGTCTATGATTCTTGAGAACACATCCACACCCACCACAAGAGCGGTCTTTACGCCACCGCTCTTTATGTATCTGTCTGCCACATCCAGTGCATAGAGGAATCCCGAACACGCCGCAGCCACATCGAACGCTGGTATACCAGGCCTTGCACCGAGCTCTGCCTGCACAAGACACGCAGTTGAGGGAAAGATATTATCCGCTGTCACAGTGCCAACCACAACGAGTTCCACATCCTTTGCCTTAAGCCCTGCATCCCTGAGTGCCATGCGCGATGCCCTGGTGGCAAGCTCCACAGCCCTCTCGCCAGCAACTATCCTTCGCTCCTTTATGCCCGTGCGGGTGGTTATCCACTCATCCGAGGTATCAACC
>JALUQR010000157.1:2651-3112 GCA_027017505.1 bacterium | reverse complement strand
GTATGTAAGATAGACCCTTTTTTTCAACTCCTGCCTCCTGCTATTGCAGGGATTATGGAGAGTTCATCACCGTCTTTAAGTGCTGTATCCAGGTTGTTCTTGAACCTTATGTCCTCATCGTTCACATAGAGGTTTACGAACTTTCTTACAGAGCCATCCTTCTCGCAGATTCTCTCCTTTATGCCAGGGTATCTTTTCTCAAGGTCATCTATGACCTCCCTTACCGTTGAGCCCTCTGCGGTAACCTCGTCCCTGCCCTCTGTGAGTTTCCTCAGCGGTGTTGGTATCCTTACCTTTACAGCCATATCTTCTGTTACCTCCTTTAATTTGTTACTTGTCTGTTTCACACTTTTCTATGAGGAGCCTGAAGTGGTTGTTCTCCTTCTTCACATCTATTATTCTGTGTCCCTCTTCCTTTATACTCTTTGGCACATTCTGTATGGGTTCTCCGCTGTCGAGCA
>JALUQR010000157.1:0-2641 GCA_027017505.1 bacterium | reverse complement strand
CAGAACCTCAAGCACCTCTCCTGTGTTCATGCTCTCAAGTTTGAGCTTTGTTTTCACAAAGTTCATGGGGCAGAGCACACCCCTTAAATCAAGTGTTTCAACGGGTTTTACTTCTGCTGACATAGGGCCTCCTTTTTCTCGAGCACACACTCTCCGAACACATCTTTCATGAATTCAAGGTATTTTTCAATCCCCACGCGTTCAAGGGTCTTGCCTAGTCTTTCGCCCCTCATGCCGTTTGCCATGTACCACTCTATGGTCTTTTCTATAACCTCTGGCACCTTCTCATCGGGTACAAACAGGGCAACCTCTTTTGCCTCCATGGGCCATCTGCCGTGTTTTCCACCGATTCTCACAAGGTGTCCGTAGCGTTTTGCCCTCCAGGCACCTGTGGGGCATGCACGGATGCAGTCGCCACAGTAGATGCACTTTTCAGGATAGTATATGGGTTTACCCGTATCGGGGTCACTCTCTATGGCTCCCTCCTTGCATGCCTCGGCACATATGGTACAGCCCGTGCACGGTGGCTCCTCCCATTCGGGCTCCACCACGCCCTGAAAGCCCAGGTCCATCTCCCTTGTCCTTGCACAGTCTATGGGACAGCCAGAGAAGGATATCTTGAACTTGTGATGTGTGGGGGTTCCAAAGAACCTCTCATCCACCATCTTTGCAAGTGCCTGTGTGTCTGTAAGCCCGTTGGGGTTGTACTCGCATCCGCCACATGCAGTGGGCACCCTTACCCTGGGTCCACAGGAGGCAACCTTCCAGCCTATGGACTCAAGCTCCTTTACAAGCTCGGGAAAGTCCCTGTAGTCCACATAGAGTATCTCTATGGACTGGCGAAAGCTCAGGTGTATAACACCCTTTTTACTGTACTTGTGGGCTATTCTGGCAATCTCTATGAGTTTATCTGTTGGAACCCTTCCACCTGGACACCGCAGTCTCACTGTAAAAAGGTCACGCTGGCGCTGTTTTATAAAACCACCTGTTTTGAGCTCGCCAAAGTCAAGCTTTTTCTGCTCTCCATCAATGTTTACCTCAACCCTTGTGGTCTTATCCTCTATGAAACGGTCCATGGATACATCTCTCCTTTCAAAAAGATGTAGACATTCATGATAACAAAAAAATCTCAAGGGGTAAAGAAGGTTCAGCCCTCAAGGGCGTATTTTTCGTCCATCTTTTTTACAAGCTCGTCGAACTCCTTAAGGGTTGCGTTTATGGTTGGCACCTCCTGTAGGCTACCCTGCAGTGCCTCCTGGGTCTTAAGCCCGTTACCTGTTATGGACACCACTATGGATTCATCCCTGGGGATTCTGCCCTGCTCTATGAGTTTCATCGTAACCCCGAGGGTTACTCCTCCAGCGGTCTCTGTAAAGATACCCTCTGTTTCTGCAAGGAGCTTTATTGCGGAGAGGATTTCCTCATCAGATACATCCTCTGCCCATCCGCCACTTTCCCTTATGGCCTTTACAGAGTAATAGCCATCTGCGGGGTTTCCTATGGCAAGGCTCTTTGCAATGGTGTTGGGCACAACCGGCTCTATGAGTTCCTTGCCCCTCTTGACCGCTGTAACTATCGGTGCACAGCCTGTTGCCTGTGCGCCATATACCCTTGCATCGAGGTTGTCCACAAGCCCCAGTTTGTAGAGCTCGTTGTATGCCTTCCACACCTTTGTTATGAGTGAACCTCCTGCCATGGGCACAACCGTGTGTTTTGGCAGTCTCCAGCCAAGCTGTTCTGCAATCTCAAAGCCGAAGGTCTTGGAGCCCTCTGCGTAGTATGGTCTTATGTTTATGTTCACGAATGCCCAGCCATATTTGCCTGCAATCTCACTGCAAAGGCGGTTTACCTCATCGTAAGTGCCCCTTATGCCAACAACCCTTGCCCCGTACACAAGGGTTCCCACTATTTTTGTTGGCTCAAGGTCAAAGGGTATGAACACATAGCTTTCCATGCCACAGGCCGCAGCGTTTGCAGCCACAGAGTTTGCCAGATTTCCCGTGGACGCACAGGATACAACCTCAAAGCCCATCTCCTTTGCCCTTGATATGGCAACAGATACCACCCTGTCCTTGAACGAAAGGGTGGGATAGTTTACCGCATCGTTCTTAACATAGAGTTCCTTAACACCCAGGGCCTTCTCAAGGTTTCTTGCCCTTATAAGGGGTGTGAAGCCCACTTCTCTGCCCACCGCAGGCTCACCCTCGATGGGCAGAAGCTCCCTGTATCGCCACATGTTCTGTGGCCTCTTCTCTATGGTGTCTCTGGATATGACCTTCTTTATCTGCTCGTACTCGTAGACCACCTCAAGCGGGCCAAAGCAGTACTCACACACATGCAGGGCCTCTTTTGGATACTCCCTACCGCATTCCCTGCACCTGAGAGCCTTCATAAAACCCATATATTTATCCTCCCTTGTCTTTGAATAAAAAAAACCTCTTCTTTACTCTTTCCGCCTTGAAGTTAAGAAGAGGTCTTTACGACTCTTCTTATCTTCCAGGAGCCCTTTAACTGGAAGACTCCTGCTGGAATTAGCACCGGGCGTTTCATCCTTTAGAGAAGGGATGAAACCGGTTGCTGTGGCTTCACAGGGCCAGTTCCCTCCACCACTCTGGATAAGAAGATACACACCGTATTCAAT
>JALUQR010000156.1:884-3168 GCA_027017505.1 bacterium | reverse complement strand
ACACAAAACAGGTGCACTTATAACATCCGCCGTAAGGTGTGGTGCCATAATAGGCGGGGCAGATGCACAAACCCTTGAATGCCTGACAGAATACGGCAGATCCATAGGGCTCGCCTTCCAGATAATGGACGATATACTCGATATCGAGGGCTCAGAAGAGGAGATGGGAAAAAGGGTTGGCTCGGATGAGAGAAAAAAGAAGGCAACCTATCCCGCACTTGTGGGAACAGGTGAATCAAAAAGGCTTGCCACCGAACTGGTGGAAAGGGCGATAAACTCACTGTCTGGGTTCGATGAAAGGGCAGAACCACTGAGGGCTATTGCAAGATTCATAGTGGAAAGAAAGTACTGACACATGGACCCGAAGACCTTTAAAACCCTGCATCCTGTGGAGAAACACCGATGAAGAGACTTCTTGACAGGATAAACATCCCCGAAGACCTCAAGAGCCTGTCTGTGGAACAGCTACCACAGCTTTCAGAGGAGATACGCTCCCTTATAGTGGAGACCGTTTCAAAAACAGGCGGACACCTTGCCTCCAGCCTCGGTGCGGTGGAACTTGCAGTGGCACTCCACTATGTGTTCGACACCCCGAGGGATAAACTCATCTGGGATGTGGGACACCAGGCCTATGCCCACAAGATTCTTACAGGAAGAAAACACCTGTTCCACACATTGAGACAGCTTGGCGGTATAAGTGGCTTTCCAAAACCCTGGGAAAGCCCCTATGATACGGTTGTCTCCGGTCATTCCTCTGTGTCAATATCAAGCGGGCTTGGCATGGCTGTGGGCAGAGACCTCAAGGGCGAAAACAACAAGGTCATCTGCGTTATAGGCGATGGCTCGATGACCGCAGGCATAGCCTTTGAGGGACTCAACCAGGCAGGCCATCTTAAAAAGGACCTCATAGTGATACTCAACGACAACGAGATGAGTATATCCAAAAATGTGGGCGCACTCTCTGCCTTCCTGAGCAGAAAAATCACCAGCCGTTTTGCAACAAGGGTGAAAAACGAGATAGAGGCCTTTGTGAAAAACATACCCAGAATAGGCGAGGGGCTTGTAAGCTTTGTAAAGAGGGCAGAGGACTCACTCATAACGCTACTTACCCCTGGAATGCTCTTTGAGGGGCTTGGCTTCCACTATGTGGGGCCCATAGACGGACACAACATAGATGAGCTCATAACAGTACTGCAGGGGATAAAACACCTCAATGGACCTGTACTTGTGCACATACTGACAAAGAAGGGCAAGGGCTACAGGCCTGCTGAACAGAACCCCGCAAGGTTCCACGGCATAGGCCCGTTTGAGGTCTCAACAGGCAGACCCCTTTCAAAGGGCGGGCTTACCTACACAGAGGTGTTTGGCTCAACCCTTATAAACATTGCTGAAAAGGACCACCGTATAGTGGCAGTAACTGCTGCCATGCCAGATGGCACTGGGCTTACAGGCTTTGCAAAAAGATTCCCCCAGAGGTTCTTCGATGTGGGCATTGCAGAACAGCATGCCATAACATTCTCTGCAGGGCTTGCAAAGGAGGGCTTTCTGCCCGTAACAGCCATATACTCCACATTTCTGCAGAGAAGTTATGACCAGATATGCCATGATATCTGCATAGAGGGGCTTCCAGTGATACTTGCCCTTGACAGGGCGGGTATCGTGGGTGCGGACGGGCAGACCCATCACGGTGCGTTTGACCTGTCCTATCTCAGGCATCTGCCCAGCATGGTGGTGTGCGCACCAAAGGACGGTGAGGAGCTTAAAAACCTTCTGTGGTCTGCAACAGGATATGGCAGACCTGTTGCCATAAGGTATCCCAGGGGAGGATGTCCTGATAGCTCTGTAAACCCCAGACCAGAGCCCATACCCCTGGGAAAGGCAGAGGTCTTAAGGGAAGGTAAGGATATAACCATAATAGCCATAGGTGCCATGGTGTATCCCGCACTTGAGGCCTCTGAAAGGCTTGAAAAGCAGAAGATTCAGGCAACTGTTATAAACGCAAGGTTTGTGAAACCCCTGGATAGGGAGTGTATCCTCAAGTATGCCACTGAAACAGGCCGTGTCATAACGGTTGAGGAGAATGCCCTGCAGGCAGGCTTTGGCAGTGCGGTGCTTGAGGCACTTCACGATGAGGACATCCTCTGCCATGTAAAGAGACTCGGGATACCCGATAGATTCCTTCCCCAGGGCACACAGAAGGAGTTAAGAGAGGAGTGTCTCCTTACTGCCAGCGGTATAGAGAAGACAGCCCTCAAACTGCTTCACCACTCAGGCAGTAAGGACA
>JALUQR010000156.1:0-874 GCA_027017505.1 bacterium | reverse complement strand
ACTGTGGCCCTCTGAGCCCTTCCCGCTTTCTATGGCCAGAAAACGGCTGGACATACTGCTTACCGAAAGGTGGCGTGCCCCCACACGCACCAAGGCACAGGCACTGGTGATGGCAGGCCTTGTGCTCGTGGATGGAAGGCCTGCGGACAAGCCTGGAAAAATGGTTGACGAAGGGGCTGAACTTCTGGTAAAAGAAAAGCTCCCCTATGTGAGCAGAGGCGGGCTCAAGCTCGAAGGTGCCCTCTGTGAGTTCCACATAGATGTAACAGGGCTTGTAGCCATGGATGTGGGCTCATCAACAGGCGGCTTTACAGACTGTCTTCTCAAAAAGGGCGCACAGAAGGTGTATGCAGTGGATGTGGGAAAGGGCCTTATGGACTGGAAACTGCGCCAGGACAAAAGGGTGCATCTTCTGGAAGGACGAAACATAAGAGAGCTTCACAGGGACGAGGTGGGCGAAAAGGTGGACATAGCGGTGATAGATGTATCGTTCATATCCCTTAAGAAGGTTCTTCCCGTGGTTGTAAGGTTTGTAAAGTCCTGTGGCAGTATACTTGCCCTCGTGAAACCCCAGTTTGAGGTTGGAAAGGGAGAGGTTGGAAAGGGCGGTATAGTGAGGGACAGCAAGAAACAGCGCAGGGTGGTAGAAGAGCTCAAGGAGTTTGCCCGCTCAATGGGGCTTAAGGTGAAAGGCGAGTGCCCATCACCCATAAAGGGAGCAAGGGGAAACATGGAGTTCTGGCTTTATCTTTCAATGGATGGTAAAATCTTTTAAGGGGGTGGAAAGGCTGTGTTTGAGATAGTAGAGAAGAGGGAGCTTGCCCACAGGGTCTGCCTTTTCAGGATAAGGGCGCCCCTTATTGCAAAAAAACGC
>JALUQR010000155.1 GCA_027017505.1 bacterium | reverse complement strand
ATACAGTATACCTTCTACTAATTAATTATATGCCCCTTTTGTCAGGGTGTAAAGGGTGGTTGACAGTTTTATGTACTCCTCTGGTGAGATTGCATCTGGCCTTACAGATGCTGGTATACCTGTAAGTTTGAGTGCCCTTTTTATTATCTCCTGTGGGGCGAGTGTTTTCAGGGCGTTCAGTATGGTCTTTCTTCTCATGGAGAATGCGGTATCCACGAGTTTTCTGAACACAGGTTCTGTATCCTTTTCCACAAGGGGTTTTTCCCTCATCCTGAGGGTAAACACCGTGGAGACCACCTTTGGTCTTGGCCTGAAGGAGCCAGGCATTATGTGAAACTCCTTTTTTACCATCCCGTAAGCATAGAGCACCACCGTCAGTACTCCGTATGTCCCTGTGCCACAGTGGGCGGTTATCCTTTCCACCACCTCACGCTGGAGGGTGAGCACCATAAGGTCAAATGCAGACCACTGGGACACAAACTTAAACAGTATGGCACCACTTATGTTATACGGCAGATTGGATACCACCTTTATCTTTTTTCGGTATCTCTGGCTTAACTCTTTAAAGTCCACCCTGAGGGCATCGGCCTCTATGAGGGTAAAGTTGGGAAAACCCGAAAACTTCTCTTTTAAAAGCCCTGCAAGGTCAGGGTCTATCTCAATTGCGACAACCGTTGCACCGCTTTCAAGCAGTCTTTCTGTGAGCACCCCTGTGCCAGGCCCTATCTCCACAACGAGCTCATCAGGGCTGAGGGAGGCAAGTTTTACGATTTTCTCTGCAACCCCCGGGTTTACAAGAAAGTGCTGTGCGTATCGTCTTCTGGCTCGCATTATTCCCTACTCTTCAAAGGAGGGCACTGCGGTTATGTCCATGGGGGCAATCCTGTTGTGTCTTAAAAGATGATAGGCATATGCCGCAACCATCGCACCATTATCACTGCAGTATCTGGGAAGGGGCAGATACACCCTTATACGCCTCTGTTCTTCAATCTCCTGGAGTCTCTGTCTTAACCTTGAATTACATGCAACACCTCCACAGACAACCACACCCTTTACCCCTGTCTGGTCCACTGCCCAGAGTATCTTCTGTGTGAGCACATCCACCACAGCCTCCTGAAAGCTTGCGGAGACATCGCGAACCTCGGCCTCTGTAAGATTCCTGCGACAGCCCTTAAGGTGGTTCAGTACCGCTGTCTTGAGCCCGCTGAAGCTGAACTCAAGGCTGTTTTTCGATATATACGGGCGTTTGAACTCCACTGCCCTGGGGTTACCCTCTCTTGCGAGTCTGTCTATGGCCACACCACCTGGGTATCCGAGCCCCAGAAGTTTTGCCACCTTATCGAAGGCCTCACCTGCTGCATCATCGCGGGTGTGTCCCAGCGGGATGAGCTCAAGGTAGTCCTTTACAAGAAAGAGGCTTGTGTGTCCACCTGAGACCACAAGTGCGACGAATGGAAACCCTGGGGGCTTCTTGGTAAGGAATATGGCGTGCACATGTGCCAGTATGTGGTTTACCGCAAGAAGGGGTTTTTCCAGTGCATATGCCAGTGCCTTGGCAAAGGCTATACCCACAAGCAGAGAGCCAGGAAGCCCTGGGCCCACCGTAACACCCACGCCATCTATGTCTTCAGCCCTCAGGGATGCATCCTTAAGGGCCTTTTCCACAACTGGCACTATGCACTCTGTGTGTCTTCTTGATGCAAG
Organism: bacterium; assembly: GCA_027017505.1. Classification (GTDB taxonomy): domain Bacteria; phylum Desulfobacterota; class GWC2-55-46; order GWC2-55-46; family DRQE01; genus DRQE01. Next base: position 1,483 of record JALUQR010000155.1, on the reverse strand, counting down.
TTCTGGCACCACACCGCCGTATTCAGCGTGCAGTTCATCCTGCGAGGCAACCACACAGGAAAGAACCTCTCTTCCGTCCCTCACAACCCCTGCGGATGTATCATCGCACGAGGTCTCTATACCGAGAAGCACCATCGTTGTGTTAACCCTCAAGCTCCCTTCTTATGGCGACAACTGCCCTTACGAACTCCTCCACATCCTGCATCCTGTTAAAGTATCCAGGGCTGACCCTTATCGCACCGTATGGATATGTGCCTGCTGTTCTGTGTGCATCAGGGGCACAGTGGGTTCCACAGCGCACCATTATGGAAAACCTCTCATCGAGGAGTTTTCCCATCTCTTCAGGGGCAACCCCATCTATCGTGAATGAAACAAGGGATACCCTTTCTTCAGGGCTCAATGGGCCGAGCACCGTCACCCCCCTTATGCGGTCAAGCTCTTGCAGAAGATAGCCCACAAGCTCTTTTTCGTGGTGTCTTATCCTTGCAAGGCCTTCCTGAAGGACGAACTCCACACCCTCGCCAAGTCCACCGATGCCAGGGGTATTCAGTGTGCCTGTCTCAAGCCTTTCGGGCATCTCAAAGAGCTGGTCTCCCTCCACAGCACCACCGTCTATCAGGGGGTCAACCTCAAGCCCCTCCCTTATGTACACGAATCCCGTGCCCTGGGGGCCGTAAAGTGCCTTGTGCCCTGTGCCAACCAGTATGTCTATGTTCATCTCCTCTGGATACACCCCCACAAGACCCACTGTCTGTGCACCATCCACCATAAGGGGAATATCCCTTTTTTTAAGAAACTCCCCTATCTCTGCAACGGGCTGTATGGTGCCTATAACATTCGAGGCATGCACAATGCAGACAAGCCTGGTCCTCGGGGTTATTGCAGGCTCTATGTCCTGTGGTTCTATGCGGTCTATCCTTTTTGAGCCCCTTATCTTTGTAACCCATATGCCCTCCTGCTCAAGCCTTCTCAGGGTTCTTGCCACCGCATTGTGCTCGAATGCGGTGGTTATCACATGGTCTCCCCTGCGCAGAAGCCCCTTAAGAACCGTGTTTATCCCCTCTGTAGCGTTCTTGGTGAAGGCTATGCGGGAGGAATCCCTTATCTTTAAAAGCCTTGCAAGGCTTTCCCTTGCAGAAAACACGGTTCTGCTTGCAAGAAGAGAGAGCCTGTGGGCAGATCTGCCAGGGTTGCCCCCTGCCTCTCTGAGCACATACTCCACCCTCTTTATAACCCTTTCGGGTTTTGGATAGCTCGTTGCCGCGTTATCCAGATATATCATCTCTTCCCCTCTTTTAAGGATTTTTAGATTGTTTCAGAGTTCCACCCTTCTGTCAAGGGTTCTGTACTGGATGGCCTCTGCCACATGGTGTGCCCTTATGTTAGGGCTTTCCTCAAGGTCTGCAATGGTTCTTGCAAGTTTTAGTATCCTGGTGTAGGCACGGGCAGAAAGTGAGAACCTCTCTATGGCACTCTCAAGAAG
>JALUQR010000154.1 GCA_027017505.1 bacterium | reverse complement strand
CCTCTACTACTCTGTTAAGGGAAGCACCAACAACAGGGTTATCCGCATGCGCGATGAGAACGGCAGAGGGGTGGAGCCCACACTGGTGCTCGAGATAGAGGACTTCGTAAGGGCAACAAACCACAACGGTGGCAACATAAACTTTGGCCCAGATGGCATGCTCTACATAACAGTTGGCGATGGTGGTGGAAGACCTGGCAGAAGCCAGGACGATACAAACCTTCTCGGCAAGATACTCCGTGTGGATGTAAGGGGTAAGCTTCCCGTAAGATACACAACACCCTCCGAGATATTCTACGCAAAGGGGCTTCGCAACAGTTTCGATATGGCATGGAACCCTGCAAACAACACCCTCTATGCAACAGAAAACGGCCCTGTTGGACACGACGAGATAAACATGATAGTTGAGGGTGGTAACTACGGCTGGCCTGTTGAGGTGGGCTACAGCCCGAAACACAGATACATAAACCCCCTGTGGGACAGCGGAAAGCGTGCCATAGCACCCACGGGAATAGTATTCTACCCCGAGTGGGGAAACTTCCCCCCTGAGTACAGACACAACATGTTCGTTGTTGACTACAACTACGGCAGGGTCTACAGGATAAGGCTCTCTGGCAGGAGACTCGACAGGATAGAACACTTTGAGGTCTGGATGCCTGCTGGTTTTGCAAACACCACCTTTGCAGACATAACCGTTGGACCTGATGGAGCCCTCTACCTTGCAGGATTCTCAAAGATAGTGAAAATCGAGTACAGACCCGCCAGAAGATAATCCCGCCCCTGCGTTATAGCAGGGTTTCCTCACATCTTCTGTGGTTATACACAGGGGGTTACACTTACTTGAAAAAGGATTTCCACCTGTTCTATAATTCCCCCACACCTTCGGAAAAAACCAGACTGTGACCATGAACAACCACAGGGAGTTATTAGAGCTAAAACTATCCGCACCCCGCACGGTCAACACCCTGCCACGCAGGGCTCTGGAGGAGTTACTGAAGAAGGCTGTAGAGAGAAGGGTTGTCATCATCTGTGCACCTGCGGGAAGTGGCAAGAGCACCTTCGTTGTGGATTTTCTTAAGAGAAACAATCTACCGGTAATGTGGTACAACCTGGACCTTAAGGACTCAGACCCTGCAAACTTCTTTGAGACCTTCTGGCAGGGTATGAGGGAGTTTGTAAGCATAAAAGTGTGTCCTCCTCCGTTTTCCACCGAGTATCTTCAGTCCATTGAAAGATTCAGCAGAGCCTACTTCTCAACGCTCTTTTCTGGTCTCAGGCCAGGGGTTGCAATAGTTCTCGATAACTATCAGAACATTCCCGAAGACTCGGTTGTTCATCGTGCGGTGATTGAGTGTATGAAAGAGTTGCCACAGAAAAACAGGCTCTTTCTTATAAGCCGTGTGGCTCCACCTGTGGGTGTTCTGAGCTGGGAGTTTGAAAGGTATGTGTTAAGGATGGACTGGGGACACATGAGGTTCACCGACGGAGAGATACGGGAGCTTATAGGGCTCAACGAACCATCGGGACTTACCGACAGGGAGGTATCAGACATAATAAGTGCAAGCCACGGCTGGGTGTCAGGTGTGCTCCTGTCCCTTAGAAGAAAGGAGCACAGAGATGAAGAGGGCAAGACCACGATACAGTTCAGCCCCGATGTGGTAAACCTCAGCAGGGCTGATATGGAGCTACTTGTAAAGGTGGCAGAGCTTCAACACATCACCCCTGCCCTTGCCAGGGCGATTACCTCTTCTGAAAGGGTTGTTGAGATTCTTGAAAGGCTCTCGTCACAGGGATTTTTCGTGGTTCCCCTGGGCAGGGTTGACAGGGCATTCAGACTGCATGACCTTTTCCGCCACTATCTGCAGGGAGAGGCAGGAAGGCTCCTGGGCCAGGAGCACTACAGGAAGCACCTCTACAGGGTGGGAAAGGTGCTCTGCGAGGGGGGCTATCCTGAAGAGGCCATAAGGATATTCCACAGGATAGGTGCCATGGACGAGGTTCTCGGCATCCTTAAGGAAAACTCCCTTGACTGGCTACACACGGGAAAGGTCTATACGATTCAGAGGTGTGTTGAGCTGTTTGAGGGCACATCCTTAAGTGAAGACCCCTGGATACTCTACCTCAGGGGGGTGCTCGTAAAGTTCCACAATCCCGTGCATGCACTTGAACTGTTCGGGCACGCCCTCGGCAGGCTTGAAGGCTCAGGGGATGTTCTGGCAGAGAAGAGCGTGATTGCCGAGATACTCGATACAGCCCAGTATTACGGTGAGGACTTCTCCATAACAGCAGAACTGCTCGAAAGGGCAGAAAGACTGATGGATATAATACCAGCAGATGGTCCCACCATTGCAGATGCCATGCTACCCGCATATACAGGCATTGTGTATCTTCTGCACAGGGGAGATTGCACCAGGTCCGTTGAGTGTTTTGAGAAGGCAAGCTCTCTTATGATGAGGATAGGCGGGATGGAGCTGTTCTTAACATACATGAAGCTCTATACCGCCATAGCCTGCTGGTTGAGGGGGATGTGTCTTAAGGCAGAGGAAAACTTCCGTCAGGCAGGAGAAATCATTGAGAGCTGTCCCGAGTATCCTGCCCACAGGTTCATGTTCCACACCCTTTCATCTGCCTACGAGGTATTCTCGGGCAGGTTCAGGGAAGCCCGCAGGCGTGTTGACGAGGCCCTGAGATATGTGTACACCCGTGGGCTTCATCTTCACGAGAATCATTTAAGGCTTAAAAAGGTGGAGGCACTTCTGGGTATGGGTCTTAAGGAGGAGGCAAGGGAACAGCTCAACCAGGTCTTCCACATCCCCCACAGGACATCCTTCTCAACCAGCGAGGCACTACAGCTTCAGGCCCAGCTCCACCTTATGGACCGCAATCCATATCTTGCCATACAGTCTGCAGAACAGGCAATTGAGCTATGCGAGAAGATAAGGGCACTCCCCTTCAGAGAGGTTGCCAGAGGGCTTCTTGCAGTAGCCCGTGCAGAGCTTGGAGAGTACGAAAAGGCAAGGAAGACCCTTAAGGAGATAGTTGCACGGGCAACCCGTACGGAGAACGCCCTGCAGGTCTTTACCAGCCTCATGCACCTTGCGTGGGTGGCATACAGAGAGGGCAACAGAAAGGAGCTTGCAGGATACCTAAAAGAGGCACTCACACTGGGAAGGGCGAGGGGATTCCGCTCCATATACA
>JALUQR010000153.1 GCA_027017505.1 bacterium | reverse complement strand
GGGTATGAAAATTTTTCACAATCCGTAATTTTTTATCTTGTAGAGGAGTGCGCGGTGGCTTATCTCAAGAAGTTTTGCAGCCTTTGTTCTGTTGCCTCCTGTTATCTGGAGTGCCTTTTTTATGAGTTTTTTCTCAAGTTCTTCTTCTGCCTTTTTTATGGAGAGTGTGGGGTATGTCTCTTCCTCCTTCTGGGTGGTGTGTTTTCCCGTGTTTTTGAATATGGGAAGGCTTTCAGGGGTTATAACCTCTTTATCTTCCAGTATGACCGCCCTTTCCATTACATTTTCAAGCTCTCTCACATTGCCCGGCCAGTGGTATGCAAGAAGTAGCTCCATTGCCTCCGGGCTTATGCCACGAATCTTTTTTGCGTATCTACAGCTGTAGCGTTCAAGGAAGAAGCCTGCCAGAAGCTCTATATCTTCTTTTCTCTCTCTCAGTGGTGGCACCTTTATGGGTATAACATTGAGTCTGTAGTAGAGGTCTTCGCGGAATCTGCCCTCTTTTATCTCCTCTTCCAGATCTCTCGATGTTGCTGCTATGACTCTGACATCCACCTTTATGGTCTTTGTATCACCAACCCTTCTTATCTCTCCTTCCTGGAGCACCCTCAGAAGCTTTACCTGCAGTTCCTTTGGCAGTTCTCCCACCTCATCGAGGAATATGGTCCCGCCGTCTGCCTCCTGGAAGAGCCCGTTTCTGGTTCTTACGGCGTCTGTAAATGCACCCTTTGTGTGTCCGAAGAGCTCACTTTCCATAAGCCCCTCGGGTATTGCCCCGCAGTTTACGGGCACAAAAGGGGCAGACCTTCTACTGCTCTTTGAGTGTATGGTTCGTGCAACAAGCTCCTTTCCAGTGCCTGTCTCACCTGTTATGAGAACGGTTGTATCGTAGTCTGCAATCCTCTCTACGAGGGCAACTATCTCGAGCATCTTTTTGTCCTTTGCGTAAAGGGGCGGGTATCTTTCCATGTCCTGTCGTTTGAGCCTTTCGTTCTCCCTGCGAAGTCTCTCGCGCTCCTGGGCCTTCCTGAGTGTGAGTATTATCTCGTCCGTCTTGAAGGGCTTGGATATGTAATCATAGGCACCGAGTTTCATGCACTCCACTGCGGTATCTATGGTGCCGTAGGCACTCATCATTATAACCGTTGCGTCTGTGCCCCGTTCCTTAAGCCTTTTAAGGAACTCAAGCCCGTCAATCCCTGGCATCTTTATGTCACAGAGTATGAACTCAAACCCCTCCTTTTCGAGCACCTCCAGGGCAACCTCTGCAGACTCTGCGCAGACCACATGGTAGCCCTCCTTTTTCAGCATAATGGAGAGCATGTGACGCATGCTTTCCTCGTCATCTATCACAAGTATCCTCACCTTTCAGTCTCCTCTGCTGGAAGATGCACGGTAAATGTGGTGCCCTCTCCAACCGCTGTGTCAACGGTTATGTCTCCTCCATATGCCCTTATTATATCCCTTGCAACGAAGAGCCCAAGACCTGTGCCCTTTCCACCCTCCTTGGTGGTAAAGAAGGGCTCGAATATTCTGTCCATATCCTCTCTGGGTATGCCACATCCCCTGTCCCTGACACTTATGCACACGATCCTTCTTGTAAGCTCCCTTTCTGCTGAGAACACGGGGTCTCCCTTTCTTCTGCTTCCAGGTGGCATCCTGTAGCGTTCCGTACGCTCGTCTGTTATTACATCTATGGTGCCTTTGCAGTCCATGGACTCTGCCCCGTTCAGAAGAAGGTTCACCAGGACCTGTCTTAGCTTTGACTCATTGATGATAACACGGGCAAGCCCTGGCTTCAACTGGCAGTTAATCTTCACATCTGCAAACTCCCTGTGGTGTTTGAGAAAGGATATTGCATCCTCCACAACAGTGTTTACATCCACTGGTTCTTCCTTCTTTGAGGGTTGCCGTGAAAGGCTTAAGAAGTCCTTTACCAGTCTGTCTATTCTCTCTATCTCGCGTATGGTTCTTTCGAGTATCTCTTTTTCTTCTTCTCTGTCAAGCCCACCCTTTTTTAGTATATCCAGGTAGCCCTGGACTGCTCCCAGCGGGTTACCCACCTCATGGGCTATGCCTGCTGCAAGGCGTCCCATGGACGCAAGGGTCTTTGCCCTCAGGAGTTCCTCCTGGGTTGATGCAAGCTCACGGTTGACCCTGTTGAGCCTTCTTATCTCCTCCTCTATTCTATCTGCCATGGTGTTGAATGCGTCTGCAAGGGCTGTAATCTCCTTTACCCCGTCAACGGATACCCTTTCGTCCAGTCTACCGCCTGCAATCCTTGCAACAACCTCCTCAAGCCTTTTCAGCGGGTTTATAACTATACGCCTCAGAAAGTACACACCCACAGCTGTTATTATCACCGCATCGAGCACTATGTAGAAGAGCACAAACAACCAGGTTCTTCTGACCTCCTGTTTTATGGCTGTAAGTGGCATGGTAAATAACACCTTTCTTGTGCCCCCACCGGAGCTTACCTCCACATAGAGCCTTTCACCCACACCCATGAAAATACCACCACCTTCCATGTAGACCCGCACACCCCTGTCAACGAGCATGAGTCTACCCCTGGGAGAGTCCACAGAGCCATCCCTGAAGACAACCCTTCCAGACCCATCGGTTATGAGAATCTCTCCTATGTCTGTTTCCTTCAGTATATCGAGCACCCTTGCGGGAAACGAGGGGTCTGAGGGCCTTGTCTGGTGGTGTATGAGCCTTGCAACAAAGCTTGCATCTTCCACCTTCTGAAGTATTGCGGTGTTTTCTATCATCTTGATGGCAAAAAGCCCCATAAACCCTATGCCTGCAACCGCTATGAGGGTTATGGCCCCCACTATCTGGGAGTGTATGCTACGCATCCTCTCCTTCATACCGCACCAACAAGTGCAAGATACCACACGATGAGCTCTTCACCGTAGAGTATGTGAAACAGGGCCCCTCCTGCAAGAAAGGGCCCGAAGGGAAGGGCATATCTGCGGTCTTTTCCTGCGACCGCCATAAGCACCAGACCCACAACAGAGCCTGCAAGGCTACCCCCTATAATGGTTACCACCACACCCTTCCATCCTGTAAAAGAGCCTATCATTGCAAGAAGTTTCACATCACCCCCGCCCAGACCCTCTCTTCCTGCCACCCCGTAATAGAGCAATCCAACCACAAGGAGCAGGCCAGAACCTGTGGCCACACCCACAAGTGAGTCCACAAGGCCTGCCCATGTGCTATCTGCCAGAAGTGTGCTTGCAAGGATGCCAGCAACAATGCCAGGAAGGGTTATAACATCGGGGATGATTCTCAAAGAGAGGTCTATGAATGTAACCACTATAAGTGCAGAGGAGAACACCGAATAGACAAGAAAACTTGCGGTAAGCCCGAACTTGAGAAACAGCACCAGAAACACAGCCCCTGTGAGGGCCTCCACAAGGGGATACCTTGCGGATATGTGTCCTCCACAGTTTCTGCATCTACCGCCGAGTATGAGGTAGCTTATAATGGGTATGTTATCGTAGAAGGCTATCTTTTTTCTGCAGTGGGGACAGGCAGAGCCTGAAAACACTATGGACTCTCTGCGTGGAATCCTGTGGATACATACATTGAGGAAACTGCCTATGCATGTGCCAGTAAGAACTACCAGTATGGTAACCAGGGTTTCTGACAATTTGTGTTAAAGGGTTTCGGGAAGATAGTCTTTTCTTACATTCTCAACGAGTCTTATAATATCGCCTGCTATTGTCAGGGCCTCTCTGGCATCCCTTGCGGTAAAGACCTCTGCTGGCACACCACCTGGTATGGCATCTGGAAAGCGAGATGTCTTGTAGTAGAGGTCGAGTCTGCCCGCAGGTTCCACAAGCTCTTTGAAGCTCTCGTTATAGGTTATTGCCCTTTCAAGAAGCTCCACCACAGAGCGTGTCTCCCTTGTATCCTCCTTGTTGAAGAAGAGGAACGCCCTTATGGCCTTCCCTGCTGCCTGCTGTGCCCAGAAACATGCTGCAAAGAAGTATCCACCCTCGAGGTTCCATTCCGCCACCTTCATGTCGTATTCAGACTGTCTGAGCCAGCGGTCTGCTTCCTTGAAGAGAAGTTCCACGGGCTTAACTCCTGTAAGAGGCGTTTATCTTTACATAATCACAAGATAGGTCTGTTGTCCAGACCTTTGTTGAGTGTCTTCCAGCGTTAAGCTCTATGGTTATCTCAATGTCTTTTCTTTTAAGCCTTCTTTTTGCCTCTTTTTCTTTAGCCCTTCCTGTTGAAACTCCGCCTTCCACTATTCTTATTCCGCACACATCTATTGCTACTCTTTCGGGTTTGAACCTTATACCTGCTGTGCCCAGGGTTGCCATTATTCTGCCCCAGTTGGGGTCTTCTCCGAAGAGTGCGGTCTTTACAAGAAGCGAGTTTGCAATCCTCTTTGCCCCTCTTTTTGCCTCTTCAGGGGTTCTGGCGCCTTTAAGCTCTATTTCCACAAATTTGGTTGCACCCTCGCCATCCCTTACTATCATGGTTGCGAGCTCTCCTGCAAGCTCACGCAGAAGCTCTGAAAACAGTGTGTAGTCCTGTGTTGTTTGTCTTATACTTACCCCTGAAGCCCCGTTGGCAAGGGCAATTACGGTATCGTTTGTTGACATCTCTCCGTCCACTGTTATGGCGTTGAATGTTACCTCCACAGCCCTTCGCAGTGCCCTTTCAAGTGGTGCCCTTTCTATGTGTGCATCTGTTGCTATAAATGCCAGCATTGTTGCCATCGAGGGTTCTATCATTCCCGCACCCTTTGCCACACCCACCATATTGATGACACCCCGTGAAAGCCTCACAGATGTGTGCACGAGTTTTGGGTATGTATCTGTTGTCATAATGGCCTCTGCACAGTCTGGCCAGCCGTGGGCTGACACCGCTGATACAAGCCTTGGAAGGGCATTTATGATTTTCCGGGCTGGGAGTCTCTCTCCTATAACACCTGTGGATGCTGTAAGAAGGCTTCCCCTGGGCAGTCCTGCGGTTTTTTCTGCCTCTCTCACTATGGTCTCTGTATCCTTGAGGCCTTCTCTACCTGTGCAGGCATTTGCACATCCGCTGTTTATTATAACCCCTCTGCCCCTGCCCCTGGTTATCCTTTTAAGGCTGAACTCTACGGGAGCAGCCCTTACCGTATTCTGTGTGAACACTCCACACAGTGTGCACTCTCTTTCGCTCAGTATAAGTGCCAGGTCCTTTTTTCCCCTCTTTTTTATACCTGCCCATATGCCACCTGCCCTGAAGCCCTTGACCCTTACTGCCACAGCCTATCTCCCACAGCACTTTTTGTACTTCTTTCCGCTTCCACAGGGGCATGGCTCGTTTCTGCCCACCTTTTTGCCCGCCCTCTTTACGGGTCTGGGTTTTTGGGGTTCAGCATCTTCGGTGCGGGGCTCTGTGCCTCTTGAAAGGGTTATATTCTGTCTTTCCCTTTTCTCTGCAAGCTCACTTACAGCGGACTCTTCCCTTACCTCCACCTTGAAGAGCCTTCCTGTAACATCTGTTTTGAGTCTGTGAATCATTTCTGTGAAGAGCTGGAAGCCCTCTTTCTTGTACTCGTTGAGCGGGTTTTTCTGCCCGTAGCCACGAAGCCCTATGCCACCCTTCAGGTGGTCCATGGTGAGCAGATGGTCCTTCCACAGGGTGTCAAGTGTGTGGAGCATGATGAGCTTTTCCACATGCCCCATGACCTCTTCCCCTATGCGTGCCCTCTTCTGCTCGTAGTAGCTCCATAGCCTCTCAAAGAGTGTTTTTGAATGTTGCTGTCTGTCGTTTACTGTGCGGAGCTCCTCTGGCTCAAGCCTTATTCCGAACTGGCTGAATATGTAATCGCACAGACCCTTGAGGTTCCACTCCCCGGGGGCACCTTTCTCCTCCAGCACTGAGTCCACCATATCCTCCACCACCTCTTCAACGAACTCCCTTACCATCTCGTGCAGGCCCTCTTCGGCCAGTATCTGTTTGCGATATTCGTAAATGGTCTGGCGTTGCTGGTTCATCACATCGTCGTATTCAAGAAGGTGCTTTCTTATATCGAAGTTATGTGCCTCCACCTTTTTCTGTGCACTTTCCACAGCCTTGGTAACCAGGGAGTGCTCTATGGGGGTATCCTCCTCCATGCCGAGTTTGTCCATTATGCTTGCAACCCTGTCACTGCCGAATATGCGCATGAGGTCGTCCTCAAGGGATATGTAGAAGCGTGATGAGCCAGGGTCTCCCTGTCTGCCCGAACGGCCACGGAGCTGGTTGTCTATCCTGCGGGCCTCGTGGCGTTCGGTGCCTATTATGTGAAGCCCGCCAAGCTCGATGACCTTTTTCTTTTCCTCCTCACATATCCTCTTTGCCTCCTCGTAGGCCTTTCTGTACTCCTCTGTTGTATCGTCAAAGCCTGCCTTTGCCTTTGCGAGAAACTCGGGATTACCGCCCAGGATTATGTCCGTGCCCCTTCCTGCCATGTTGGTGGATATGGTTACCGCATGGAGTCTGCCTGCCTGGGCAACTATCTCTGCCTCCCTTTCGTGATGCTTTGCGTTCAGCACATTGTGGGGTATGCCCTCTCTTTTAAGCATGCTGGATAGCCTTTCAGAATCCTCTATGGAGATGGTTCCAACAAGCACGGGTCTGCCAGACTTGTAACACTCCTTTATCTCCCTTACAACAGCCCTGAACTTCTCCTTCTTGGTCTTGTAGATGAGGTCAGGATAGTCCTTCCTTATCATGGGCTTGTGCGTGGGTATTACCACCACATCCAGGTTGTATATGGCCTTGAACTCCTGTGCCTCTGTGTCCGCAGTGCCTGTCATGCCTGCAAGCTTTTCGTACATCCTGAAGTAGTTCTGGAATGTGATGGACGCAAGTGTCTGGTTTTCGTTCTCTATCTCCACCCTTTCCTTTGCCTCTATTGCCTGGTGGAGTCCATCACTCCAGCGCCTTCCGGGCATGAGTCTGCCAGTAAACTCATCCACTATGATTACCTTACCGTCCTTTACCACATAGTCCACATCCCTCTTGAAAAGCACATGAGCCCTCAATGCCTGATTTACATGGTGCAGGGTGTCTATGTGGCGGGGATCATAGAGGTTGTCTATCTTGAGTAGCTCCTCAACCCTCTGTATGCCCTCCTCGGTAAGATAGACCTGCCTTGCCTTCTCATCCACGGTGTAGTGCAGGTCCTTCTTCAGAAGAGGTATTATGGAGTCTATCCTGTAATACCTGTCCGTGGATTCCTCCGCAGGGCCTGATATTATAAGAGGGGTCCTCGCCTCGTCTATGAGGATGGAGTCCACCTCGTCAATTATGGCATAATAAAGCTCTCTCTGCACATAGTCTTCCAGGGAGAACTTCATATTGTCTCTTAAGTAATCGAAACCGAACTCGTTGTTGGTTCCGTAGGTTATATCTGCAAGGTAGGCCTCTTTTCTTGAGCACGGGCGCAGGTGAAAGTGGCTTTTGTCCTCGCCCTTGTAGGTGGGGTCGTATATGTAGCTTGCCTCGTGTTGAATGACTCCCACTGTGAGTCCCAGTGCGTGGTATACAGGACCCATCCACTGGGTATCGCGTCTTGCAAGGTAGTCGTTTACCGTTACAAGGTGTGCGCCCCTGCCGAGCAGTGCATTAAGATAGAGCGGAAGTGTTGCAACGAGGGTTTTACCCTCGCCTGTTTTCATCTCTGCAATCTTGCCCTCGTGGAGGACCACACCACCTATAAGCTGTACATCGAAGTGGCGCATGTTGAGCCTTCTTCTTGCAGCCTCTCTCACAAGGGCGTATGCCTCGGGAAGTATCCTGTCAAGGGATTCACCATCCTTTATGCGCTTTTTAAACTGGTCTGTAAGGCGCAGAAAGTCCTCATCCCTTAAAGAGCGCATCTTCTCTTCAAGGGAATTTATCCTGTCCACCACAGGGGCTATTCTTTTAAGCTCCCTGTCGTTCTTTGTGCCGAAGACCTTCTTTAGAACAGAACCTATAACATTAATCATAGAATTTATCTTACCATATCTAAAAGAATAATTCCAACCCCTCTCTGGCGAAAGCTCCCCTGAAGGCAGGTATTTTTAAGGTAGCAACCGGTGAGATTGCAACCGCTTTTTTTCTGGTGGTCTAAAAGGGTCAGTTGAGGATGTACCTTAAGGGGTTTACATGCACGCCGTTTGCTATTACCTCGTAATGGAGATGGGGGCCTGTGGACCTGCCCGAGTTACCCATCTTTGCTATCACATCGCCCCGTTTTACCTTCTGCCCCACCCTTACGAGCACCTTTGAGAGGTGCCCGTATCTGGTTCTTATCCCGTATCCGTGGCTTATCTCCACCACCCTGCCCAGGGTGGCCATCCCTGCAATCCTGGTTACAATGCCATCTGCAGGGGCTATAACATCTGTGCCAACGCGGTTGGCAATATCTATGCCCCTGTGCATCTGGATTCTACCTGTAAAGGGGTCTCTTCTCTTGCCGAACCTTGAGGTAAGCCATCCCCTTGTGGGCCACACAGACGGGGTGGACGCAAGCAGGGCTGCCTGCTCGAGGAGAAACTCCTCAAGCTCTGTGAAGCTTCTTTCCTGAAGTGTGGCCTCTTCCTCAAGCTGGCTGAGGTCTGCGTGCATCCTGTCAACAAGGTCATCCTTTGCACCTTCCATCTTAAGAAAGTATCTTTCTTCTGTGCCCGTGCCTCCCATGCCGAGAAGCTCCCTGTCGGCGGAGGATGGGGTCTCAAGGTTGGCTATTATGCGAAGCTTCTTGTCAAAAAGCTGTAGCCTTACAAGCCTCTTTTCAAGGTTGTCTATTCTCGTGGAGAGCTTTCTGAGCTCTATCTTCTGGGCGGTGTTTTCCCTGCGAAGTCTGTTAAGCTCCTGCACCTTGAGAGCCATGTTGCCGTAATCTATCAGCACATAGGCAACCACAAGAAAAACAACCACAAGGGAAAACTTGCCAAACCTGTAAAGCCTTTCGGGAATCCTGTACTTTCTGGCCTTTGAAGAGTCAGATGGAAGGATGAATATGGTCAAAAACCTCTTGCTGGAATTCTTCATGACAGATTACACGGTTCATGGTTTTTTACAGAACAGAACACCCCGCCCTTCTACCATAAATTGCACAAAAACCAGTGAATGTCAAGATTTTTTGACCCATAGGGGCAGTTCTTTACCGTGTTATCTTCCGTACGCATCGTCTAATCTTTTTATATCGTCCTCGCCCACATACTCGCCGTTTTGAACCTCTATTATCTCAAGGGCAACCTTTCCGGGGTTTTCGAGCCTGTGTGGTGTGCTCTTTGGCACATAGGCGGACTCGTTCTCGTGTAGAAAGAACTCCCTCTCGCCTATGGTAATCTTTGCGGTGCCCTGTATGACCACCCAGTGCTCACTGCGGTGATGATGCAGTTGCAGGCTCAGCCTTCCCCCTGGTTTTACAACTATGCGTTTAATCTTGTATCTCCTGCCCTCCTCAAGCACGGTATAGCTACCCCATGGTCTGTATATGGTGAGGTGTTCTTCTGCCTCCTTTTTACCGTATCTTCTGAGCTCTCCCACCACATGTTTTATACGCTGGGTGTCCTCTCTTTTGCTTACGAGCACCGCATCGTCTGTTTCAACGACCACCACATCCTCAAGCCCCACGGTGGTAACCAGCCTGCGGTTGCCTATAATGAGGCTACCCTTTGTGTCTATATCAAGCACATGGCCTATCTTGACATTGTGGTTTTCGTCCTTTTCGAGTATCTCGTGCACGCTGTCCCAGGAGCCCACATCAGACCATGTAATATCCATGGGAAGCACCATCACCCTTGCAGACCTCTCCATAACCGCATAGTCTATAGATATATTCGGCATTGTGTGGAAGTTCTCAAGCATCTGTTGAAAGCTGGTCTCCATGTTACAGAAC
>JALUQR010000152.1 GCA_027017505.1 bacterium | reverse complement strand
GCTACACATCCTACATCACAGGCTATCCCTGCGTCTACAAACAGACACTCAGGACAGGAAAGCTCAAAACCATTGCCTGCAAGAACGGCATAAACATAGGCGGAGGGTGGTCTCCAGATGGAAGATACCTTGCACTCACCATGAAGGGTGAAAAAAGCCCGGAGCTTTTTCTCTTCGACAGCAAAACAGGAAAACTCCAGCAACTTACCAGCAACTACTGGATAGATGTATCCCCATCGTGGTCGCCAGATGGCAGAAAACTCGTCTATGTATCTGATATGGCTGGAAAACCACAGATATATGTGTTAGACTTGGTTAACAAAAAACCCGTAAGGATTACCTTTGAGGGAAATTACAACACCTCTCCGGTGTGGTCTCCTGATGGCAGAAGCATCCTCTATGTTAGAAGAGAGGACAGTATGTTCAACATATGGGTTATGGATGTGAAAACAGGTGTGCACACACAGCTTACCTTTGAGGGAAACAACCTTGAGCCCTCGTGGTCGCCTGATGGAAGATACATAGTGTATGAGCACAGGGACAGGAAGGGCAGAACCACCCTGTACATTATGCGAAGGGATGGCACGGGCAAAAGAAAAATAGACCCCACAGAGGGTAACGAAAGTGCCCCTTCCTGGTCTCCCTTAAGATAGGCCAGCACACATGCACTTTTAGGAGGTTTTCAACATGAAAAGACTCTTCCTTGTTGCAGTCCTGTCGGTAATGCTTTCAGGCTGTACACTCCTTGTAAGCCCGAAGAACGACCCCATAAGGGGAGACATACAGAGGCTTAAAAAAAGGACATCCGCAATTGAAAAGAAGCTCTCATCCATAAAGAAAGAACTCGATGCATCAAGAAAAGAAACAAGAACCCTGGGTGCAAGGCTTACCGCAGAGATGGACACACTGCGTGAGGAGATAGCCCAGGTGAGAGGCCTTGCAGAGGAAAAGCAGTACAGCATCGTAAGGGTAAGGGAGAACACGGAGTTTCTTTCCTCCTCCATACAGTCAATGGATGAAAGGCTTAAGTCCATAGAGGAGAGGCTAAAGGAAGAGTCTGACACAGAGCCTGCCATCTCAAGGCTTGAGGCAGAACTGGAGGAGCTTCGCACAGCTGTAAGGGACCTGGAGGAGAAGCTTAAAGGCCTTGAGCAGAAAAGTGTCTCCATAGCAGAGAAGACCCAAAAGCCCAACCCCGCAGAGCTCTACATGGAGGGGCTGAACCTTATAAGGGAGGAGAAGGACTACGAGAAGGGGCTTAAAGTGCTTCGCAGTTTTCTCTCCCACTATCCTGACCACCGGCTCTCTGATAACGCCCAGTACTGGATAGCAGAGGTGTATTACGCCCGTGGAGACTGGGAGGGCGCCATAGTGGAGTTCAACAAGGTCATAAAGAACTATCCTGATGGAGACAAGGTGCCCGCAGCACTGCTCAAACAGGCATACTCCTTTGAAAAGCTCGGTGCCATAAAGGAGGCAAAGATACTGCTCAAGAAACTCTTAAAGGAATACCCTGACACAGACGAGGCAACACTTGCAAAGAGGCACCTGGAAAAACTTAAGTAGGCCTGCCCCTTTATTTTCGTATTATGGAAGTTTCACTTATAAGATGCGAGGACTACTCAAGGGAACCTCTCCTCAGGGCAATAAGACAGGGGCTTGAGCTTGTAGGTGGCATAAGAAGGTTTGTAAGGCCTGGTGAGCGAATCCTTCTTAAGCCAAACCTTCTTGCGGGAAGGCCTGCCCACAGGGCCGTAACCACACATCCAAACATAGTATGGGCCATGATAAAACTCGTTGAGGAGGCGGGTGCCATCCCGCTTGTGGGCGACAGCCCTGGGCTTGGAAGCACCATAAAGGTTGCAAGGGCCTGTGGTATTATGGATGTGATAGCACAGACATCAGCAGGGCTTCTGGAGATAAAAGAGCCCGCTGTGGTGGAAAACCCGCAGGGTGTGAGTTTTAAAAGGTTCGAGCTGGCTAAGGAGCTTTCCACAGTGGATGGGGTTATAAACCTGCCGAAACTCAAAACCCATGCACAGATGCTCCTTACAATGGGGGTTAAAAACCTCTTCGGCTGTGTGCCCGGCAAGAGAAAGCCACAGTGGCACCTTGAGGCAGGAACCAACCTTGACTATTTCTCGCAGATGCTACTTGACCTTCACAACCACATAAGACCCAGGCTCACGGTGATGGATGCCATAGTGAGCATGGAGGGCAACGGACCTGGCAGTGGAGAGCCCGTGCACACAGGATTTCTGGCAATATCTCCCTCAGCACTTGCAGTGGATACGGTGTGCGCAGGGATTTTGGGCAAAGACTGCTCACAGGTGCCTATACTAAAAACCGCAAGGGCACAGGGCCTCAAGGATGTAAACCCTGAAAACATAAAAATACTTGGAGAAACACCCGAAAGACTGAGACCCCGAAGGTTCAGCTTTCCACCACTTGTGAACATAGACTTTGCCCACTTTCTGCCAGCCCCTGTTAAAAGGGCATTGAAAAACGCCATAACCACCAGACCCGTAATAGAACACACAGAATGCACCCTGTGCGGGATGTGTGTGGATGTGTGCCCACCAAAGATAATGACAAGAAGAGAACACATACACATAGACTACGACAGATGCATAAGGTGTTACTGCTGTCAGGAAGTCTGCCCCGAAGGCGCCATAGATGCAAGGGAGGGCTGGCTTAGAAGGCTTCTTTCAGGAAGGCCCTGGACAGGCAGAAATTAGCCCCTTTCAAGGTAAGGAAGTGTATGAAAAGAATACTCTTGACGATAATCCTTTCCGCACTGGTGGCCGTTGTGATACTGCTCTCCGTGGTGCCAATAGACCTTACAGAGTACAGGGCAGAAATAAAGGCACGCATAGAGGAACGAATAAACGGCACGGTGGAGATGGAAAGGGTCTATGTGAAGCTCCTGCCCTATCTTACAATAAGGCTTAAGGGGCTCAGGCTCTCCTACATGGAAGAACCCCTCGTAAGGGCCCGCTCTGCAGAGGCGGTCATATCCATACTTCCCCTGATATTTAAAAGGGTGGTGATAAAGGAACTCCGCCTTGAAGAACCCGTAATTACCATAGAGAGAGACCCGGGTGGCAGTATAAACCTTGAGAAGATAAGAAAGGAAAGGCTCTTTTATGTGATGGTCAGAGGGCTTAAGGTGCGCAATGCGTCCATAACCATTGTGGACAGCTTTCCCAGAAAGAAGATGCGCTATGAGCTCAGGCAAACATACCTCTACTTTAACATATACCACGATGTAATCACCTACAGTGGCGAGGGCATACTCCTGCCAGACACACCGTTTAAGATATCAGGCAAGATGGGGGAAGAAGAGAATGTAAGGCTTCTTACAGGCACCGCATTCTTTGAAAGACTTAGGGTGTCAAGGTTTCTTGGCTACATAAAGGATGAACTCAGGGGGGTGGACTTAAGTGGCATCGTATCAGCTGACATTGAGTACCAGCTATCCGGCAGAGACCCCTTTGCAGGAGACCTTGTGATAAAGGGCACAGCATCGGTAAAGGAGCTCACACTCCACTACCCCGCACTCTTTGTAAAACCCATACACTCAAAGGCAGGGGTTGCATCTGTGGAGCTTGTAAAAAAGGGAGACCACCTTACCATATCGGTTGAAGATGGCAGGTTCAACATAGAAGAGCTCGTTATACTTGGCTCCGTAAAGCTGAAACTTCCGCAAAGAATCATAAGCCTTTCGCTTTCCACAACACCCTTCATGCCAACACGCATAAAGGGGTTTTTAAGAGAGGATAAGTTTCCCAAGGGCATAAAGGCTGTTATAGCGGAGTTCAGGGATGTGCAGGGGTTTGTAAAGCTTAACAGAGTTTCCTTCTCCTCCGAGACCCATGACTACCTTACCTCCCTTGTTGTGGATGCAGAGCTTATGGATATGGCATTCCTGCACAAACGCTTTGATCAGCGGTTTTCATCCCTTAACGGAAGGCTCATCTTCAGGGCCGGTGCCATAGAGCTTGAGAACATAAATGGCACCTACGGAAACACCCGGTTTTACAGCATAGATGGCACCCTCACATCCATAGGGGAAACACCAAGGGTGAAACTCACCGTCTCTGCAGATGTGGATACAGGGGAGCTTCTAAGAGAGGTAAAGAAGGCCATACCAGAGGAGCCCCTTAAGTCTGTGGAGCTTTCAGGAAGGGCGACCCTTGAGCTCACCATGGAGGGCATTGCCACAGAGCCCGCATCAATAGAGTTTACCGGAACCGTAAGGTTTGACTCTGTGAGGGCATCCTATCTGCCACTCAAGCCCCTCTCGCTTATGGCATCTGGCACCGTAGAGTTCAACAGAGACAGGGTTGAGATAAAGGGGCTCTCTGCAAGCTACAGGGACAGCTCCTTCACGGTGGATGGCACCATAGAGGGATACAATAAAAGACCTGTTTTAAAGATACAGGCAGAGGGGTTTGCAGGATACGGGCTTGTATCCATGTACATGAGAGAGCCCGTTCTGACCTATCCCGCAGGCCTTAAGCTACGGATAACAGGCAGGATGGACTCCCTGAACATATTCACAGAGGTTGACCTCTCACACTCAGGGCTTCTTTACAGAGAGATAGTCCACAAGGAAAGGGGCTATCCGCTCGTTGTGCGCTCCACCGTGAATATCAGAAAGGGAAGGATATACATAAAAGATGGCTCCATAGTGTCGGGCAAATCGAGACTCCATGTGGAGGGATACATAAAGAACAGCCATTATTCCTTAAAGCTACACTCAAAGGGGCTCAGGATGGAAGACCTGCGGGGCATATTCCGCCACATCCTTACAGACTCGCCTGCAATGGGTACCCTCAGGGTGAACCTCTCCTTAAACGATGCCCCCCAGGGTGTGAGCCTTGGTGGCAAGGTGGAACTCAAGGATGCCCTCTTTAAGACATCCTTTTTCAAAAACTCCATAAGGGATATGAACCTCATAGCAAGGTTCAATGGCGGTGGGGTGGATGTGGTGCTCAAAAAGGCATACATAGGCAGAAGCCACCTTTCAGGAAAGATAGAGTTCATTGATATAAGAAAAAGGGTTGTAAGTTTCTCCCTGGTCTCTGACTTTCTCGATACCCATGACTTTATACCGATTCACAGAAAGAAAGAAAAGGGCGCTGTGAAGACCCCACCCAGGGGTTATCCTCTTGTGGCAAGGGGTAGACTTATTGCAAAGGCAGGAAGGGTGCAGGGGGTAACCTTCTGGAATCTGTCAACCACTGTGGCTGTGGAGCCCTCTTTCATAAAGTTTGAACCCCTTGAGTTTACAGCCCACGGAGGGCATGTCTCGGGTACTGTGGTATTCTTCAGTGAGCTTACAGATAAGAGGTTTGAACTTGTGTTCAGGGTCTCAAGGCTTAAGCTTTCAACCCTTCTCAGAGAGCTCGGTGCTAAGAAGGATGTGCTTACAGGGCGCCTTACAGCAGACTTCCACATAGACTGCAAAAGGGTTGAGCCCTATGCCCGTGGGCTTAACGGCACCATAAAGGCGGTGGCAAAAAGGGGCAAAATGTGGAAGTTCATAGTGCTCAGCAAGATATTCTCCATAGTGAACATAATATCCATAACAGACCTTTTCGAGCAGGGGCTTCCCTACAGGAAAATCTCAGGGGAGTTTGTCATAGAGGATGGTGTAATCTCCACGGAGAATCTTCTTCTTGAAAGCAAATCCCTGCGCATGTCCGCCATAGGCAGTATAGATATTGCGGAGAAGACCATAGACTCAAAACTCGGCTTGCATCCTTTCGTAACAATAGATAAGATTATCTCAAAGATACCACTTGTGGGCTGGATTATAACAGGCGAGGACAAAAGCACCATAACCATGTACTACGAGATAAAGGGACCTCTTAAGAACCCCGAAGTGGAGCCCATACCCGTCAAGGGGCTCGGCACGAAGGTTCTGGGTATATTCCAGAGGCTTCTCACCTCACCCATCAAGGTGATTGAGCCTCTTGAGCAGAAAAACAGAAAGAATGAAGAGAAACTACTGGAACCGCATTAAGGCACGCTGGTACAGGCGGGGGCTTGAGTACTCCAACTTTGCCCATGTGGTGCTCGCAAAGATTCTGCCCCTTACAGAAGAATGCCATAGCTTTCTCGATGTGGGAAGTGGCTGTGGCAGTTTATCCATTCCACTTGCAATGGCAGGTAAAAGGGTTACAGCCCTGGATGCATCAGAGCACATGATAGAGATACTCAAAGAGGACATGAAAAGGCTCGGCATAAAGAACATAAGACCTGTTGTTGCCCGATGGGGCGAGAGAAGGCTTCCCCCCCACGATGTGGTCATATGTGCCAATGTGCCGGAACTGCTGAGAGATTCCAGAAGCTTTCCCCTTGAGGCAAACGAGCTTTCAAGAAGGTTCGTCTTCCTTATAAGCTCTGCAGGCCCTGAGCAGGACAAATTCTACTATAAAGAACTCTATCCGCTACTTTTCAACAGACCCTTCAAGAAAAGAGAGGACTATATTAAAACCTACACCACACTCCACTCACTGGGCATATATGCCAATGTGGAGATTATAGAGTACCGCTTTGACCAGCCCTTCAATGACATAGACGAGGCCCTTGAGTTCTGGAAGGAATACCTGGGTGTGGTGACAGAGGAGTTTGACGATAAACTCAGGGAGTTTCTCTCAAGAAAGCTCGAGCCCATAAAGGGCGGGCTTGTTGCAAGGTTTCACAAAAGGAGTGCCATAATCTGGTGGCGAAAGGTAAAGGGGCTAAAAGCTGTGTGAGCTTTTCATCAAAAGCCCCACCCCCAGGTAGGTAAAAAGTGTGAGCAGAAAGCCCACAATTGCGGTAAGGCATATACCCTTCTCCCTCGTACCCCTTATGTAAAAAAGATGCAGCATTCCCGCATACCAGAACCACAGTATAAAAGACCACAGTATCTTTGGCTCCCACATCCAGTACATACCCCATGCAAGGTATGCCCACACAGCACCAGAGAACATGGAGGTGGAAAAGAACATAAAACCCCAGAGCACAGAAATTCGGGCTATCTTGAGAAAGTCCTCACCGGGGTAAGATGCTGTGGTGCCTCTTACAACATAGAAGAAGGCACCTGAAAAACCCACTGTAAAGAGCGAATAGGCCATAAATGAGGTTATCACATGTATCTCGAACCAGTAGGTCTGGAGCACAAGTGGAAGGGGTTTTACCTCTTTAAGCACTATGGCTGAAACCGAGAGTGCAAGAAGTGCAATTGGAAGGGTGATAAGTTCAATGTATCTTCTTCCGTATCTTACAAGAAGTATGAGTGTGGTGCCCACAGTAACCCAGCTGTAAAAGAGCAGGGTCTCATCCATACCCACCACTGGCAGCCTGCCTGCCCCGTGGCTTCTCCAGAGAAGGACCACCGTGTGGAGTGCAAACCCCGCAGAGACGAGCCCAATGGCAGACCTTGCAGACACCCTGCCCCTTACCGTATAGAGGGTTACAAGGTCTATAAAACCCGCAATATAGAAAAACAGGGATGCAACAAGGAGTACCTTCATCAGTGCGAGGGGCTCTTCTCCCCTTTCTTCCAGATATAGGTGTGCATCTGAACCTGGAGTCTTACCTTGAGTCCATCCTTCAGTATCCATTCTGCAAGCTTTGACGGCTCAAGGTGTGGTCTTACAGGGGCAAAGAGAATCTTTGTGGTTCTGTCCTTTATGTAGTCCTCAACGAACTTCTTTGCGAACTCGTAGTCCTCTCTGTCCTCTATGACGAACTTGACCTCATCGTCCTCTGTTATGTACTCGAGGTTCTCCATGAGGAAGGAACCACAGGCACCGCTTGAGGGGCACTTCACATCCACCACCTTTATGGCCCTTCTGTCGAGTTCCTTAAGGCTAACGCTTCCGTTGGTCTCTACAAGCACGGTGTATCTTTCATCGAGAAGTTTTTTAACAAGTATCGGGGTCTCTTCCTGCAGAAGTGGCTCTCCGCCTGTTATCTCTGCAAGCCATGCCTTGAAGGTTTTAACCTCTTTGAGGATTTCATCCAGGGGCATCTGTCTTGCGTCCTTTATCTCCCTTGCATAGGTGGTATCACACCAGGTGCACTTAAGGTTGCATCCTGCAAGTCTTACGAACACACAGGGTATGCCCACATATGTGGACTCTCCCTGTATGCTCAGGAATATCTCGCTTACATACAGCATGCTATCCCCTGCCCTCTGCTCTTTCCTCTGTGTTTTTCTTTCTTCCAAATTCCTTGTAGCTTGTTGCAAGCTGGCGGAGTCTGTCTTCAACGAGTCTGTTTACCGTGCCCTCCGGAAATCTTCCATCAGGGCCTCTTGTGCCTGCTGGCATGGATGTGAGTATCTCTATACCCTCATCCACATGCTCTATGGGATATATGGCAAACCTTCCCTCTCTTACCGCCTCGATGACCTCTTCTTTGAGCATGAGGTTTTTCACATTCCTCCTGGGTATTATAACACCCTGTTTTCCTGTAAGTCCCTTTTCCTTGCACACATTGAAAAACCCCTCTATCTTTTCGTTTATACCACCCACGGGCTGAACCTCTCCCTTCTGGTTCATCGAGCCTGTAACCGCTATACCCTGGTTGAGTGGTACACCCGCAAGGCTTGAGTAAAGGGCATAAAGTTCTGTGCAGGTGGCACTGTCTCCTTCCACCTCCTCGTAGAGCTGTTCAAAGCATATGGATGCGGAAAGGGTAAGTGGAAAGTCCCTTGCAAAACGCTCACCCAGAAAGCTCTTCAGTATCATCTGTGCCTTGTTGTGGATTCTGCCACTCATCTTGACCTCTCGCTCGATGCTCACCACACCCTCATCTCCGGTGAATATGCGGGCTGTAATGCGTGATGGCTTGCCAAAGGCATAGTCACCCAGGTCTATAACCGCTATGCCGTTTACCTGGCCTATCTCTGTGCCGTCGGTGGTTATCATTATGGTGTCTTCTGTTATGAGCTCACGCAGGCGGTCTTCTATCTTTGAGTGGCGGAACCTCATCTCCTCTATGGCCTTTACCACATCCTCTGCCATGACCATGTCTCTGCCCTTCTCTCTGGCCCAGTAGTTGGCCTCCACAACCAGGTCTTCTATGAGGCCGAACTTTGCGGTAAGTTTCTCCTTATCCTGTGCCACACGACTGCCGTACTCTATGACCCTTGCAACCGCATCCTTGTGGAATGGCAGTAGTTTCTTTTCCCTGCACTTTTCTGCAACAAACTGGGCATACCTTGATGTGGTCTCCACAGTTCTGGGAAGCACACTCTCAAAATCTGCCTTGACCTTGAAGAGCTTTCTGTATTCAGGGTCGTAATTGTAGAGAAGGTAGTACAGAAGTGGCTCGCCTATCATGACCACCTTTACATCAAGTGGAATGGGGCTTGGCTTGAGCGTGGTTGCGGATACAAGCCTGTACTGTTCCCACACATCCTCTATTCTCACCTCGCGGTTCTTTATGGTCCTTTTGAGTGCATCGTAGACGAATATGTTCCTCAGTATATCCAGTGCGTTGACCACCAGGTATCCACCGTTTGCCCTGTGTATGGAGCCTGCCTTTATCATCGTAAAGTCAGTTACCGCCACACCGTACTGAAACCTGTACTCTATCTTTCCAAACAGGTTGTAGTATGTGGGGTTGGTCTCCACCACCACCGGGGCACCCTTTGTGTCCTTGTTGTTCACTATGAGGTTTATCTTGTATCGCTCAAAAGAGGGCTCTGCCCTTGGAAGCTTTATGCCGAACGGAGAGAACTCTTCCTTCGGCCTGAAGGCATCTATGTTTCTCAGTATATCCTCGCGCACTTCTTCAAGGTAGCTTACAAGGTTTGGAAACTCCCTGTACTTATCTATGAGCTCGTTTATGAGGGGGTTGACCACATACTGGGCGACCTCTCTGTCGAGTGCATCAA
>JALUQR010000151.1 GCA_027017505.1 bacterium | reverse complement strand
CTTTAAAGCCCGTGGATAAAAACCAGAACACATGCAAACCCTGTGTGGAGCCACACACAGGGAAGAACGGTGTAAAAGTTTTACTTGAAAGAATGGAGGAGAGAAGGGCCGTAGAAAGTGGCCTTAAAACCCTGATAGAAAGGGTGGAAAGGCATGAGCCCTGGGGCAGAACACCCACCGTTGGTACAGATACAGACCATGGGGTTCACTTCCAGGTGTCTGCGGAGACAGGGCAGGGTTTACCGAACAGCACAGGAAGGGACAGAAAGGATGGAGACCCCACAGCACACCACACCCATGGCACCATAACAGCGAGAACAGAACAGCCATTCAGCCTGGAGTTTCCTGTTGATGAAGGGGCTCTGAGAGAGGCAATCCTTCAGTCCGTCAGGCACATAAGGGATGAGCTCATGGACAAGCTCTCTGCCCACATTGCAAGGCTCGATATGAAAGGTGGCAGGGCAGCTGCAAGGCTTGTGCTCAACCCACCAGAGCTTGGCAGAGTGCACATAGAGATAGAGGTGGAAAACTCCAGGGTTAATGCAAGGATACTCGTTGAGCATCAGCTCATAAAGGATGTGCTTGACCAGGAGGTGCCAAGACTCAGAGAGCTTTTTCTACAGCAGGGCTTAACACTTGAAAGATACATGGTGGAGACCACAGCAGGATGGGTATCCCACAGGGAGACAGGCAGAAACACCACATGGGGCCACAGAAGAGAGCCCCTGCGGGAAGACCCGCTTGAGGAATCAAAGACAGATAAGGCCATACAGCAGTGTGTCTGTCCTGAATCCCCTGTGGAAGGAAAGATAAGTCTGTTTGCATAAACTTGAACCAGGGAGGTGAGTCTATGGAAATAGGGGTTTTAAACAGCCTGGACAGAGAGAGTCCTCGAAGACAGTACCAGATTAACAGGGAGATGGGCAAGGAGGCGTTCCTTAAGCTTCTTGTGGCACAGCTTGAACATCAGGACCCACTCTCACCAATGGACAACACGGAGTTCCTCGCCCAGCTCGCACAGTTTTCAACCCTTGAGAGTATAAACAACCTGGGTACAGAACTGGGGACAGTCTCTTCAGGTATAAACACGCTTAAAAATTACACCGCATCCGCACTTGTGGGAAGATTCGTTAAGGTTGAGGCAGGTGGGTTTGAATTTACAGGCGAGCCTGTAAGGATGGCATATTCCCTCACAGAGGATGCAGAAAGCGTTACCGTTACCATACGGGATAGTGTGGGCAGGCCTGTAAGAACACTGACACCTGCAAGCACAAGGAAGGGAGAGTATGAGCTTATCTGGGATGGTAAGGATGAGCTTGGAAGAACAGTTAGGCCAGGGTTCTACCAGGTGGATGTCCTTTCAGCAGATAGCGCAGGAAACACAACCACTGCCACCACATACATAATGGAAAGGATAAGGGGTATAAGGATAGACAATGAGCAGGTGTATGTAAGTGTTGGGGGTATGACAATCCCGCTTGGTGACATAAAGGAAATTTACTGATTGAAAAAAGGAGGTAAGAGCCATGCAGACATCACTCTTTACAGGCATAAGCGGGCTTAATGCAAACATGGCTTCCCTGTCAATAATAGGCAACAACATAGCAAATGTGAACACCATAGGGTTCAAGGCAAGCAGGGCGACATTTGCAGACATACTGAGCCAGAGCATAGAGGGTGTGGCAAGCCCCAAGCAGATAGGGCTTGGCGTTACCATGAGCAGTATAGAGAAGATATTCAGCCAGGGTGCATTTGAGACCACATCCTCAGGTCTTGACCTTGCCATAAGCGGAAGCGGGTTCTTCATCCTGAGGGATTCAACGGGCACATTCTACTCAAGGGCAGGCCAGTTCCACATAGACAGAGAGGGTTATCTTGTAAACCCCGAGGGATTAAGGGTGCAGGGCTACATGGCAAATGCATCAGGGGTGTTGCAGAATACCATAACAGACATACAGCTCTCAACAAGTGCAATAGGGCCAAATCCCACAAGCACTGTATCCATTACCGCCAACCTCAACTCCAATGCACCCATAACGGGTTATGTCTTCACCCTGGGGAGCAATGATACCATACGATTCAGCGTGGATGGAGGCACAACATGGATAGACACAAGCCTTATAAGTGATGGCGGGCTTACCGCAGGGCTTGCCTATGATGGTGGCAGCGTGGCTGCGGCGATAAAAAATGCACTTGAGGCAAAAAACGGCAACAGCGATAAATACACCGTTGAATACGACGACCAGCGGGGCCTCTACACCATAACCAACGATTCTGGAAACACCGCCACCATCATCATAGACTGGACACAGAGCAACGCAGCAACACTGCTCGGCTTTGACAACACCACCACCGATACCATAGCCGTAGGCTCAAGTGCAACAAGCGATAATGCAGGGGGTGCGTTCTTCCTTTCAAACGCAGGCGAGACATCTAACTTCTCGGTGCCAATCACCGTCTACGACTCCCTGGGTAACGATCATCTTGTAACACTTTACTTCAGAAAGGACTCCCTTACCTCCATAGGAAACACCTGGGAGTGGTATGCGGTGGTGAACGATACGGACACATACAGCGGTAACACCGAGATACAGGCCCAGGGCACCATAACATTCGATACCAACGGAGCACTTTACATAGAGAGCGGGATAACCTATCCCACAGGCGGGTTTGACTTTGCAGGTGGCTCCCAGCTTGACCAGATTATAGACTTTGAATTCGGAACGAGCATTGCTGAAGGAGGCAAGGGTACAGATGGGGTCACCCAGTACGGTGTTGCATCAGGTGTTTCAAGCCTCACACAGGATGGCTACGCAGCGGGCTCACTGCAGAGAATCTCCGTAAATCAGGAGGGCATAATAGAGGGCATATTCTCCAACGGCAGAAGCAGGGTGCTCGCACAGATACTGCTTGCAGACTTTCCCAGCGAGGTGGGCCTTGCAAGCGCTGGAAGAAACCTCTACAGCGAGACCTATGACTCGGGACAGCCACTTGTGGGTAGCCCTGGCACCTCGGGCAGGGGATACATACAGGCAAATACCCTGGAACTGTCAAATGTGGACATAGCCCAGGAGTTCGTAAACATGATTACCGCACAGAGGGGCTTTCAGGCAAACTCAAGGATTATACTCACAACAGACGAAATCCTGGGTGAACTCGTAAACCTCAAACGATAAGACCCCAGCATGGCATCTCACTTTCTCTGTAAGCCAGGCTGTATG
>JALUQR010000150.1 GCA_027017505.1 bacterium | reverse complement strand
GGCAAAGGCAACGGAGTTTTACCATCCCGAGGTTAGAACCATCATAGAGATGGGCGGGCAGGATGCAAAGCTCATATTCCTTGAGCCAGAAAGCGATGGCACACTGCGCATAGAGGACTTTCAGATGAACTCCGTGTGTGCAGCAGGCACGGGCAGTTTCCTTGACCAGCAGGCGGTAAGGCTGAATCTCACAATCGAGGAGTTCGGAAGACTCGCCCTGAAGAGCAAAAACCCACCGCGTATTGCTGGCAGATGCAGTGTGTTTGCAAAGAGTGACATGATACATCTACAGCAGATAGCAACACCTGATTACGATATTGTTGCAGGGCTCTGCTATGCGGTTGCAAGAAACTTCAAGGCAACCATAGGCAAGGGCAAGGAGTTCAAAAAGGTGGTCTCGTTCCAGGGTGGTGTGGCTGCAAACCTGGGGGTTAGAAAGGCCTTCAAGGATGTGCTCGAGCTCGATGACCAGGACTACATAGTGCCAGAACACTTTGCATTCATGGGTGCCCTGGGTGCGGTGTTTATTGCGATGGAGAGGGGAAAGGGTATTGGACAGTTCCGTGGTATAGAGGAGCTGAGAAGGTTTGTCTCAGAGGGGCTCAGAGGGCACGAGAGGGGTCTGCAGAGGCTTCACAGACCCGCAGACCATCCCTCACAGCGGAAGACCTCCACAGGGTATGTGTTCGAGCCTGGCAGAAAGATAGATGTCTACCTGGGCGTGGATGTGGGCTCCACGAGCACCAATGTGGTGCTCATAGATAAGGAGCTGAAGGTGGTGGCAAAGAGGTATCTTAAGACAGCAGGTCGCCCACTTGACGCTGTAAGAAGGGGGCTGAAGGAGATAGAGGAGGAGTGTGGTGGATATGTTAATGTCGTAGGGGTTGGAACCACTGGTTCTGGCAGATACCTTACCGCAGACTTCATAGGTGCGGATGTGGTGAGAAACGAGATTACCGCACAGGCAACCGCAGCGGTGGCAATAGACCCAAAGGTGGATACCATCTTCGAGATAGGCGGGCAGGACTCAAAGTACATAGCCATAAAGGACGGTGTGGTTGTGGACTTTGAGATGAACAAGGTCTGTGCAGCTGGTACGGGCAGTTTCCTTGAGGAACAGGCAGAAAGGCTGGGTATAAACATCAAAGAGGAGTTCAGCGAGCTGGCACTGAGCTCTGACTCGCCCGCACCCATGGGGGAAAGGTGCACGGTCTTTATAGAGACCGATATGGTACATCACCAGCAGAGGGGTGTGGACAAAAGCGGGCTTGTATCAGGGCTTGCATACTCCATAGTGCACAACTACCTTAACAGGGTGGTTGGAGACAGAAGAATCGGTGAGCGTATATTCTTCCAGGGTGGCACCGCTGCAAACCTTGCGGTGGTCTCAGCATTTGAAAAGATTACGGGAAAAAAGATAACCGTGCCAGAACACCACGATGTTACAGGAGCCATAGGGGCTGCAATACTCGCCATGAGGGAGAAAGACCCCTCTAAGCCCACACGCTTTAAGGGGTTTGACCTGAGCAAAAAGAAGTACTCCATAGAGTCCTTCGAATGCAGGGACTGTGCCAACATCTGTGAGATAAGAAAGGTCCTCATAGAGGGAGAAAGACCCCTCTACTACGGTGGTAGATGCGAAAAGTACGATGTAAAAAGGGATGGCTCTTCCTCCCTCAGGGTGCCAGACCTCTTCGCAGAAAGGGAGAAACTGCTTCTCACCATATACAGGGGAAAGGCACTTCCAGAAGGTAGCCCTGTTATAGGTATTCCCAGGATACTCATGATGTTCGAGTGGTATCCATTCTGGAAGGCCTTCTTCAACGAGCTTGGCTACAGGGTGGTTCTTTCAAGACCCACCAACAAGGAGATATGCAAGGAGGGTATTGAGACCATAGTTACGGAGACATGCTTTCCCGTTAAGGTGGCACACGGACACATAAGAGACCTTATAGACAGGGGTGTAAAGAAGATATTCCTGCCAAGTGTTATAAACATGCCACCTGCAAAGAAGGGTCAGCTGTTTACCCAGCTATGTCCCTATGTGCAGAGTTTTCCCTACATAGCAAGGTCGTCCTTTGACTTTGAAAAAGAGGGTGTTGAGGTGCTCTGCCCTGTTATACACTTTAACCAGAGGGAAAGCCTTCTTAAAAGAGAGTTCCACCAGTTTGGCCAGACCCTGGGAAGAGACAGAAAGAGCGTGGACAGGGCCTTCAGTGTTGCCATGGATGTGCAGAAAGAATTTAAAAGAAGGCTTCTTGAAAGAGGCAGAGAGGTGCTTTCCACACTCAAAGAGGACGACATTGCCCTGGTCATTGTGGGAAGACCCTACAACACCATGGACCCTGGTATGAACCTTGAGCTTCCCCAGCGCCTAAGGGAGATGGATGTGGTTGCAATACCATTTGATATGCTTCCCGTGGAGGAGCTTATAGACGACGAGATGGCAGAGGAGATGTACTGGAAGAGCGGGCAGAGGATACTTGCAACAGCGAAACTCCTGCGTGATGACCCGCGCCTTTTTGCGGTCTACATAACAAACTTTGGCTGTGGGCCCGATTCCTACATAACCCACTTCTTCAAGGAGACCCTTGCTGGAAAACCCTTCCTTCAGCTTGAGATAGACGAGCACTCTGCAGATGCAGGTGCAATCACAAGGTGCGAGGCATACCTTGACAGCCTGCGAAACATAAAGGAACGCACCGGCAAGAAGATAAGACCAAAACGCAGGGAGAGGACCACCATAAAGAAAAGGCTGTATCTGCCCAACATGGCAGATGGCTCCCATGCAATAGCCGCAGCCTTCCAGGCATGTGGCATAGATGCGGTTGTCATGCCCGAGCCAGACGAGGAAACCCTCAGGTGGGGAAGGCGATATACCTCTGGCAGGGAGTGCTATCCATCAATAATAACCACGGGTGATATGGTAAAGATTGTAAAGAGCAAGGACTTTGACCCTGAAAGAAGCGCCTTCTTTATGCCCTCTGGCAAGGGTCCATGCAGGTTCGGCCAGTACAACCGCTATCACAGGCTCGTACTCGATGAGCTGGGCTACCCACAGGTACCGGTGTACGCACCAGACCAGGATGAGAAGTTCTACTCTGAGCTCGGCATGGTGGACGGAGACTTTCCAAAGCTTGCCTGGTGGGGTGTGGTTGCGGTGGACCTGCTTGAGAAACGGCTCAGAGAGGTAAGACCCTACGCAAAGGACCCTGAAGAGGTGGAAAAACTCTACTGGAAGTGCATACACATGGTGTGCGATGCCATAAGAGAGAAGAGGTTTCCGGAAAAGGAGCTTCGCTATGCCAAGGACGCCTTCAACGCCATACCGGTTGAGGGAGTGGGCTCAAAGCCTGTCGTGGGCATAGTGGGAGAGATATATGTCAGGAGCAACCGCTTCAGTAATGAGAACATAGTGAAAAAGCTTGAATCCCTGGGTGCAGAGGTAATGGTGCCACCCATATCAGAGTGGCTTTACTACATAAACTACACATCGAAGAAGAAGAACCTCAGAAGGGGCGGATACATGAACTTTCTTAAGGTCGCACTGAATGACTTCTTCCAGCACCGGTATGAAAAGAAGATGCTTGCCATATTCGACGGAGACCTGAGAAGCGGACACGAGCCCCATACAAAGGAGATTATAGAATACGCATCTCCATACATACACGAGTCCTTCGAGGGTGAGGCGGTTCTGAGCGTGGGCAAGGTTATAGACTACATAGCCCACGGTGCATCAGGCATAGTGAATGTTATGCCCTTTACCTGCATGCCGGGTACCGTTGTAAACGGGATACTCAAGAGGGTGAGAGAGAAGTATGGAAACATACCCTACATAAACATGGTCTACGAGGGTATAGAGGATACCAATGCCATGACCCGACTTGAGGCATTTGTGCATCAGGCAAGGGAGTTCATGGAAAGGCAGAGGAGATGATAGAATACCTCATAGCAGTCTTACTGGTGGTACTTCTTCTGATACTGGTTGTGTGGATAGCACCTGCCCTCAGAAGAGACAGAGATGCCATAGACAATCTCAAGCAGGATACAGAGGCACTCAGAAGAGAGCTTACAGACTCTCTTACGAAGCATCTTTCTATAGTAAACGAACAGCTTTCAAACATAACCTCGCAGGTTGCCACCCAGCTGAGTTCTGTAACATCGCAACTGCAGACCTCAACCGGACAGCTCAACCAGCGCATGGACAATGCTGCAAGGGTGGTGGGCGAGCTCAAACAGAGCCTGGGAGAGCTATCGAAGGCTGCAGAACAGATATTCCAGGTGGGCAGAGACATATCCACACTGCAGGAGATACTACGCTCTCCAAAACTCAGGGGAGGGCTTGGAGAGTTTCTCCTTGAAGACCTGCTGCGCCAGATTCTGCCAGAGCAGAACTACACACTGCAGTATACATTCAGAAACGGAAAAACAGTGGACGCCATAATAAGGCTGAGCCAGGGGCTCGTACCAGTGGATGCAAAGTTCCCGCTGGAGAACTTCAAGAGGATACTCTCTGCAACCACGGACAGGGAAAGGCGCGATGCAAGAAGAAGCTTCATACAGGATGTGAAAAGACACATAGACAAGATAGCCACCAGTTACATAATGCACGAGGAGGGCACATTCAACTTTGCCCTCATGTACATACCTGCTGAAAATGTCTACTACGAGACCATAATAAAGGAAGAACCCCTTGAGGATACAGGGCTGTGGAACTACGCACTTTCAAAAAGGGTTATACCCGTATCCCCCAACAGCCTGTATGCCTATCTGCAGACCATTGTGATGGGGCTTAAGGGACTTGAGATAAGTAAAAAGGCACAGGCAATACTGAAACACCTTGAAACACTGGGCATAGAGTTCGATAAGGTTGCAGAGGACTTCCACACCCTGGGCAGACACATAGCCAACAGCAAGACCAAATACGACGACACACTCAGAAGGATAGAGAAGTTCAGGGAGAAACTCGGCGGAGTGGAAAAACTCAAGGAGTTTGAGATAAAGGAACTGTCTTAAGACCAGTAAAGGAGGTTGGTTGGCTTGGCAGGAAGAAGAGGGTTCAATGTATGTGTTGTGGGGGCAACAGGGCTCGTGGGTAAGGAGATAATAAGCATTCTTGAGGAAAGAAAGTTTCCCGTAAAGAGCCTGAGGCTTTTTGCCTCCGAGCGCAGTGCAGGCGAGAAGATAGAGTTCATGGGCGAGGATATAACGGTGGAGCCCCTTGAGGGTGCAAGCTTTAAGGGCATAGAGATAGGGCTTTTCTCTCCAGGGGCGAGTGTGTCAAAGGTGTATGCCCCGAAGGCAACCTCTGAGGGATGTGTGGTCATAGACAACACCTCGCAGTTCAGGATGGAGCCAGATGTGCCACTTGTGGTGCCAGAGGTCAACCCCCACAGGATAGCAGATTACAGAAAACGGGGTATAATAGCAAATCCCAACTGCTCCACCATACAGATGGTGGTTGCCCTGAAGCCCATACATGATCGCTTCAGGATAAGGCGTGTTGTGGTCTCCACCTATCAGTCGGTTTCAGGGGCTGGAAAGTCAGCAATGGATGAGCTTTCAGAACAGGTAAGGATGCTCTTCAACATGAGGGGGTTTGAATGCAGGGTCTTCCCCCACAGGATAGCCTTCAACTGCATACCCCACATAGACATCTTCCTTGAAAACCGCTACACAAAGGAAGAGATGAAGATGGTCCTGGAGACCAGAAAGATTATGGAGGATGACTCCATAAGGGTTACCGCCACATGTGTGAGGGTGCCCGTGTTCGTGGGGCATTCTGAATCCATAAACATAGAGACCGAAAGGCCTGTAACCTGTGAGGAGGTAAGGAAGGTGCTTGAGGATGCCCCAGGGGTGGAGGTTGTGGATGACCCGGAGAATGCGGAATACCCCATGCCTGTTGATTGCTCTGAGAGGGATGAGGTCTTTGTGGGCAGAATCCGAAAGGATGAGAGCGTTGAGAACGGTATAAACATGTGGGTTGTTGCGGATAATCTAAGGAAGGGTGCTGCGCTCAATGCGGTCCAGATTGCGGAACTTCTCATAAAGGAGTATCTGTAGGTATGGAAAGGCCATGCGCAACATAAAACTTCTGCTCGAATACGATGGAACCAGATATGCAGGCTGGCAGATACAGAGCTCAAAACCCACAATCCAGGGAACCCTTATCCATGCCATAAAGGTACTCACAGGTGAGAATGTAAGACTTGTGGGTGCCTCACGCACAGACAGTGGTGTGCATGCAATGGGACAGGTGGCAAACTTTACCACCACCTCACGCATACCACTTTACGGTATAAAAAGGGGGCTCAATTCCATACTGCCAGCAGACATAGCGGTAAAGGAGGCAGAAGAGGTACCCCTCGATTTTCACGCAAGAAGGAGCGCAAAGAGCAAGACCTATCTGTACAGGATATTCAACAGAGACTACATACCACCGCTTCTGAGAAACAGGTGCTGGAGTGTGTTCCATCCCCTGGATGTGGAACGGATGAGGCAGGGGGCAGTATTCTTTGTGGGAAAGAAGGACTTTAAGTCCTTCATGGCATCGGGTTGCGATGCAAGGACCACCGTAAGGGAGATACTGGAGTTCAGGGTGGAAAATACAGGGGATGGATTCATAGAGATAACCGTAAGGGGTACTGCCTTCTTAAGACACATGGTAAGGATAATGGTGGGCACCCTTGTTACATGCGGGCTCGGTAAGATAAGCCCCCAGGACATTGGCAGAATAATAGACGCAAGGGACAGAACCCTTGCAAACATCACAGCCCCTCCACAGGGACTCTTCCTTAAAGAGGTGGAGTACTGAAGAGCCATGGCAACGGGTTTCAAAAAGGATGTGCTCAAGAAGTTTTTTCTCATACCTGTCATAATAGGGCTTGCAAACGGTGTGTTTGCGGTGGTGTTTCTCAAGTCACTGGACTTAAGCCAGTTCTTCTTTCTTGAGAAGATAGGGGGCTACATATCACCTGTTCCACATGGAGAGGGCTACAGGGAGGTGTTCAGCCTCTATCCAGAAAGGTTTTATCTTCTACCACTGATTGTCGCTGTTGGAGGGCTTGTATCAGGGCTTCTCTCCTATTTCTTCTCTCCAGAGAGTATGGGCGTGGGCACAGACTTTGCCATAAAGTCCTACCACAGTATGAAAAGGCTTTCACTTAAGGACTCTATTGTAAAGCTCATAGCGTCATCCTTCGTTATAGGCAGTGGTGGCACATCTGGCAGAGAGGGGCCCATAGCCTTTATAGGAGCAGGGCTTGGAGATACCATAGCAAGGTTTATGGGGCTTGGCACGAAGGACAGAAAGATGCTCCTTGCCATAGGGCTTGGAAGCGGTATATCGGGCATATTCAGGGCACCCCTGGCAGGGGCCATCATAAGTGCAGAGGTGTTCTTCAGAAAGGACTTCGAGGTAGAGGCCATGCTACCTGGCTTCGTGGCATCGGTTATATCGTACAGTGTGGTGGGTGTGGTGTACGGGTTCACCCCGCTTTTCAATGTGCCCATTACCCCGCTGAGCAGGGAAAACCTGGATGTGCTCCTTTTCTACGCCCTGCTCGGTGTGGTGTGTGGAATAGTGTGTCAGCTGTTTATAAAGTGTTTCTTTGCAGTGCAGAACAGGTTCACGAAACTCAACATCCCTGTGTATCTGAAGCCCTCCCTTGGTGGGTTCGTAACAGGTCTTGTATGCATCGTAACACCCATTGCCATAGGAAACGGCTATGGCTGGCTTCAGCTGATAATGCTCGGTGAGTACACAAACATCCCGGGTATAGGGCTGGGAATAGTGGGTGTTATAGTGGGTGTTTCCTTTACACTCGGTTCAGGAGGCTCAGGTGGTGTGTTTGGCCCGTCTGTTATGATAGGAGGGCTTCTGGGTGCACTTTTCAGCCTTGTGGTAAATACGCTCTTTCCAGATGCAGGGCTCAGTGTGGCCTCATTCATGGTGGTTGGCATGGTGTCGTTTTTCGGTGGTGCTGCGAAGGCACCACTTTCAACACTCATACTCATAGCAGAAATGACAGGTGGCTACGAGCTACTTGTGCCAGCAATGTTCTCTGTGTTTGTAACATATCTTCTCAGCGGAAAGGACAGCATATTCCCCAGCCAGGTGGAAACCAAGTTCGACTCACCTGCCTACGAGGATGTCATGAAGTATGTTATGGAAAGACTCAAGGTGAAGGACTTTATGACCAGAAACCCCATCGTCATCCGTCAGGATAGCACCGTTGAGGATGCCTCACAGCTCATGAAGGAAAAACTCATAGGTGGAATACCGGTGGTATCAGCCACAGGAGAGCTTGTGGGTATGGTAACAAGGGCAGACCTCTTCAAGGTGAGAAGGGCAGAATGGAAGGATACAGAGATAAGGGATGTTATGACAAGAGACCTCATAGTGGTATCTCCTGATACAACTCTTATAAATGCCCTGGGCATAATGATAGAGCACGGTATTGGCAGACTGCCCGTTGTGGAGGCAGGCAAACTTCTGGGTATCATATCAAGGGCGGATATAGGAAAACTCATCATGAAGTATACATGATTTGACAACAACAGTGTCTATACCTAAAATATCTTTTAGAAAAAAAGACCTTCAGGAGGTGCGACAGGGATTATGCCACTTTATGAGTACAGGTGCACCGAGTGTGACAGGCAATTTGAGCTCATGCAGAAGTTCTCCGAGGAGCCCTTAAAGGAGTGCATATACTGTGGAGGCCAGGTAAACAAACTCATATCACTTTCTTCTTTTCATCTGAAGGGCTCTGGATGGTATCTTACAGACTATGCAAGAAAGAAAGACACCGGTAAGGAGGGCCAGACAGGCTCCTGCGCTGAAAAGAAGAAAAACTGTGGTGAGTCCTGCTGAATGGGTCTAAAGGAATCGGCCATATACATAGCCCGAAAGGCAGGTGAGCTACTCAGGGAAAACCTCGGCAGGGTTGAGAGCATAGAGTACAAGGGTGCTGTGGATCTGGTCACAGATGTTGACCGTAAGAGCGAGACCCTTATAGTGAACTTCATAAGGGAGCGTTTTCCACAGCACGATATACTCACCGAGGAAGGACAGGACAAGGCCGAGGGCAGTGCCTGCAGGTGGATTATAGACCCCCTTGATGGCACCACAAACTATGCCCACGGATACCCCGTGTTCTGTGTGTCCATAGGGTTTGAGGAGGGTGGAGAGCTTAAGCTCGGGGTGGTCTATGATCCCATGCTCGATGAGCTCTTCGTTGCGGAAAAGGGCAGAGGCGCATACCTTAACGGCAGAAGGATAAGGGTGTCTGACACACCCACACTTGATAAGAGTCTTCTTGCCACGGGTTTTCCCTACGATTTGAGGACATCCAGGGAGAACAACCTCAACCACTTCTCAAACTTTGCCCTCAGGGCACAGGCCATAAGGAGGGCAGGCTCCGCAGCACTGGACCTCTGCTATGTTGGCTGTGGCAGGTTCGATGGATTCTGGGAGCTCAAGCTAAAACCCTGGGATGTTGCAGCAGGCTCACTGGTGGTAAGTGAAGCAGGAGGAAGACTTACAGACTTTAAAAACTCTCCCTTCTCAATCTATGGCCACGAGGTTATAGCGTCAAACGGGCTCATACACGATGAGATGCTCGAGGTGGTTAACCTGAAAACAGTTGTGATACCCCGGGGATGAGCTTTCTGGTCTACTTTCTCTCTCCTGTGATTTCCATAAAGGCTGTGGAATACATCCACACAGGGGTATCCATAGATGGGTGGCAGAGCCTTACGGTGGTAAGCCTTGTGCTCGGTGGATGGAATCTTCTGGTAAGGCCTGTTGTAGGGCTTTTAAGTCTTCCCGTAAATATACTCACCCTGGGGCTCTTTGGTGTGGTGGTGAATGTGGGGGTTGTGTGGCTTACAGCAGAGCTTGTGGATGGATTCACCGTTGGAGGACCTTCAGGAGCACTGCTCTGTGCCATAACAATAGGTTTTACA
>JALUQR010000149.1 GCA_027017505.1 bacterium | reverse complement strand
AAAGAGTATTCCCTTCTCTCGTGCGTCCTTTATCTGTTCGTCGAAGAATGCAAGCAGTGCCTTTTTGCTCATGAATGTGGTATCCAGCACCTCGCCCGCCTCCAGGGTGAGGCCTTCCTTGAGAACCCTCACATTGCCGTTTTCATCCACGAACTCTATCCTTGCGGTGGTTGGCTCCTGTATGGTGGTTGACTTTTCGTTCGAGCGGAAGTCTCCCTCGCTCATGGTTGCAACATGTGTTTTTGAATCGGGTCTCCACTCGCCCATCTTGTGGGGATGTTTTCTCACATACTGTTTGACCGCCTCTGCAACCCTGCGGTCAGAGTTTCCCTCTCTTATAACGGGGTTTACCGCACTGCCAAGCACCTTTGCGTATCTTGCCTTAATCTCCTTTTCCTTCTCATCCTTTGGCTCTTCGGGATAATCGGGCACATTGTAGCCCTTCTCCTGCAGTTCCTTTATGGCTGCCTTTAGCTGGGGAACAGAGGCACTTATGTTTGGCAGTTTGATTATGTTTGCCTCTGGTTTTTTCACAAGTCTGCCGAGTTCTGCCAGGTCATCGGGCACACGCTGGTCTTCCCTGAGATAGTCGGGAAAGGCTGCAAGAATCCTGCCAGCAAGGGAGATGTCCTTGAGTTCTATCTCAATGTCACACCCTCTGGTGAAACTCTGTATTATGGGCAGTAGAGAGTATGTTGCCAGTGCAGGTGCCTCGTCGGTCTTGGTCCATATAATCTTCGATATCTTTTCTGTCATGGTTTACCTCCTTTTAGACGCTGGCCAGATAATTCCCATATGGAGACCACCCCCGGGGTGCTCTACCATACAGGGAATGAGATTTTACAGCACTATTCATACCGTGTCAAGTTTTTTAAACAAACCTGTTAAGTAGAGCCTGGTTTGCCTCACGGGCGTATGGTTTGTGGTTTTGTAAGAGCTTCTGCCCCTGGTCTCCTGCGGGGTTTAATCACAGCATATTGCTATTGTAAGTGCAGAGGTGGTTGAGTGGTTTCGGGCACCGCATCCCCTGGCTCTTACGGGGTCAAAGTATTCGTGGAATCCGTATCTCGTAACGAGTCTGATTATGGATTCCTTTACATCCATTGCCCTGTGATGATAGCCGTATCTTTTAAGCCCTTCGTAGAGTATCCAGTTCGTATCAACCCTTACATGTCCCGTCCAGTATCCCCAGGGCTTATGTTCGTTTCCATTGCCTGGATGTTCTGGCAGTGCGCTCTCTGCGCCCTCGATACTGCATCTGCAGAATTCATCCATGTAGTTACAGAGTCTTTCTGCCTGTTCGTAGCTTGGCACACCTGCAAAAAGTGGCGAGAAGCTTTCGGCGGTGGGCCTTTTTATCCTTGAGTGCCGTCTTAAATCGTAGCTCAGATAGAGCCCCTCCTGTTCGTCCCACAGGAGTTCCTCCATGGCCTTTCTGGTGGAAAGAAGGTATTCCTTGAGTTCTTCTGTGTCCTCCTCCACTATTTTACCTATCTCTATGAGGCATTCGTTTGCCCTGCATAGGATGGAGTTAAAGAGCACATCGTAGACAAGAAAGGGCGAGCTTTCAAGGAGTCTCTGCTGTCTGTAGCCCTCTTTTCTCAGGAGTTCCAGAAGGTAGCCCGGGTTTCTCAATGGTGCGTCCTTTTCTGCTTCATCACGGGACTGCCTGAGGGGCTTCTGCGTCAGGGGTGAGCTTTCAGGGGCTGACTCCCAGGGATGCACTATTGCGATAAGTCCTATTCCGTGGGGGTCTCTTTTCTGGTAGAGAAAGCGGTGGAACCTTAAGAGAGCGGGGTATATCTGTTTCAGAAACCCCTTTGCGGACTCCATGTCCACCGCATTTCTGTAAAAGTAGAACGCACCTATTGATAGAAGTGGTGGCTGTGTTATACAGGAGGTATCAACCCCGGTGGGAGCATCCTCTGGCAGGGGCTTCCAGAAGGACGCATCTGGAAAATACTCCTCCCTGTATCTGGGATTGTACCTTATGTGTGGAATCATGCCATCTGCCCACTGTGCCCTGAGCATGGACTCAAGCTCTCTTTTTGCCCTCTCTTCGTGAAAATAGGAATATCCTATGGATATAAACCCTGAATCCCTGCTCCACTGGTGTGGATACCCTGTTGCTGAAGGAGCGGTGTAGCAGTCCTGCCAGTTTTCATTGAGCACTTCCTGTGCCCTTCTGATAAGTGTTATGAGTGTTTTCTCCTCCCTTTCATGCATCGTTGCATCCCTCTTTCTCCACCATGCCAGAAGCACTGACGCCGCTGTCAGGCTCCAGTGGCATAATGGGCGGTTGTAATTTTACGCACATCTGGAAAATCATATTCTACAAAGCGTAGAATGTCAAGAACAAAAAAGATTCAGATGTCTTTTTTTATTCTCCCTCTCTCACAGGGGATGTGAGTGTTTTTCTGAAGAATCTTACAAAGTAGTCCACCCCTGACCATATGGTCACCACCAGGGCCAGCCATATGAGCCATGTGCCAAGAAGCTGAAAGTCTATGCCCCAGAGCTGGTGGTGCAGAAGCAGTGCGGTTATGGCGGTTATCTGGCTTATGGTCTTGAGTTTGCCCAGCCATGTGGCACCTATCACTATGCCTGACCTTACAGCCATCGTTCGAAGTCCTGTGACCGCTATCTCACGGGATACTATGAGTGCAACCATCCATGCAGGCACCCTCTCAAGGGAGATGAGCATTATAAGGGCTGTAACTATAAGGAGTTTGTCTGCCAGCGGGTCGAGAAACTTTCCCAGGGATGTTACACTGCCCCTTGTCCTTGCAAGGTAGCCATCGAGCCAGTCTGTAAGGCAGACCGCAAGGAATATAACCGCAGATATAATACTCAGGGTTTTCCCTGGTGAAAGCAAAAGAAGAATAAGTAGCGGGGATGCCCCTATTCTTACAAGGGAAAGGATGTTCGGCAGATTCCATATCTCCTGCCTGAGGTCAGATTCCATGTGTGCCACCTGGCCACCCCTTGAGAGTCTATCCATTTAAGTCTATACCCATAGGACCTTGAGGGCAAGAGATTTTTAAGGCTTGACACAGCCCGCCACCTTACTGTAAGTTTTTTAGAATACACGGGGGGGTTGGGCTTTCCATGGAGATAAGGAGTGATTTCCTCGTTATAGGCAGTGGCATTGCAGGGCTCACCTATGCACTGAGTGTGAAGGACCACGGCACCGTTGCCATAGTTACAAAGAGAGACCGCAGGGAGTCTGCCACCTTCTATGCACAGGGTGGTATTGCATCTGTTCTGAGCAGTGAGGACAGCTTCGATGCCCACATACGGGACACCATAAACACAGGCTGTGGGCTGTGCCATCCAGATGTGGTGGAGATGGTGGTAAAAAACGGGCCCGCAAGGATACAGGAGCTCATAGACATAGGGGTGCACTTTACAGAAGGAAAAGAGGGGTTTGACCTTGGCAGAGAAGGAGGCCATTCAAGAAGAAGGATAGTGCATGCAGGAGACCTCACGGGCAGGGAGGTGGAAGACGCCCTTCTGAGGGCACTTGACAAGGAGGGAAACATCACCATATACGAAAACCACATAGCGGTTGACCTCATAACCCACTCGAAGTTCGTGGGGCGTACCGATGAGGACTGCGTGTGGGGTGCCTATGTGCTAGATAAATCCACAGGCCAGATACACACCTTCCTTGCACGCACCACCATACTGGCAACAGGCGGGGCAGGCAAGGTGTACCTTTACACCAGCAATCCAGATGTCGCAACAGGCGATGGCATAGCCATGGCATACAGGGCAGGTGCAGAGTGTGCAAACATGGAGTTCATGCAGTTTCATCCCACCTGCCTGTATCATCCAGAGGCAAAAAGCTTCCTCATATCAGAAGCCCTGAGGGGCGAGGGTGCTGTGCTGAGGCTCAGAGATGGCACACCCTTTATGAAAAAATACCACCCCGAAGGAGAACTCGCACCACGAGACATAGTCGCAAGGGCAATAGACTTTGAGCTCAAAAAAAGCGGTGATGAGTGCGTATACCTGGACATAAGCCACAGACCAGCAGGGTTCATAAAGAGCAGGTTCCCCAACATATACAGAAGGTGTCTTGAGTTCGGCTTCGATATAACCAGAGAGCCCATACCAGTTGTGCCTGCTGCACACTACATATGCGGAGGGGTGAAGACCAACATCTGGGGGCAGACCACCCTCGGAAGACTCTACGCCATAGGTGAAACAGCCCACACAGGACTCCACGGAGCAAACAGACTCGCATCGAACTCTCTTCTTGAAGCCCTGGTGTTTGCAAAAAGGGCAGCAGAACACTCCACAGAACTGGTAAAAAACGATAGAAAAGAAATACCACCCATACCACCATGGCACACAGGAGGAGCAGTCATAAGCGATGAGATGGTGGTCATAACCCACAACTGGGATGAGATAAGAAGGTTCATGTGGAACTATGTGGGCATTGTCAGGTCAAACCGCAGGCTGGAGCGTGCAAAAAGAAGAATCGAGCTTTTATCCGAAGAAATAGACCAGTACTACTGGGACTTTATACTCACCTCAGACCTCGTGGAACTGAGAAACATAGCGGTGGTATCCGAGCTCATAATAAACTCTGCCATCTACAGAAAGGAGTCACGGGGGCTTCACTACAACATAGACTTCCCCAGACAGGACGACGAACACTTCAGAAAGGACACAATCATACGGAGGAGGGCTCAGGGGTTCGAGATCCTTTAAGGTGAAACCTTATGGTAAAGGTTGTTCCCTTTCCCTTCTCGCTTTCCACCTCTATATCTCCATTGTGGTTCTCTATGACCCTGTAGGCTATGGTAAGCCCGAGCCCTGCACCGGTTACCTTGGAGGTGAAAAAGGGGTGGAATATCCTTCTTGCCACATCGTTTTCCATTCCACAGCCCGTATCCGATATGCGCACCAGAAGGATATTGCCCTCTGCAGGAAGGGTTGATATGTTTATCTCCCCATTCTTCTCTATTGCATCCACAGAGTTGTGGAGAAGGTTAAGGAAGGCTATCTTGAGGTGTCTTCTGTCCATCTTGAACTCTGGCACACCTGGCATAAGCTGTGTATTTATGGTAATCTCTTTATCCCCTATAAAGCCCTTTGCCTCTTCGACCGCCTCTTCTATCACCTGATTTATGTTGCCAGGCTCCATGTGCGGGGTGAGAATGCTCTTGTATTCGTCTATCCTTTCCATCATCTTCTCAAGCCTCTGCACATAGGTGAGTATAACCTCAAGGTACTTTCTGTGTGATGGATTGGACTCATGCTCGTACAGGCGCCTTGCCATCCCCCCGATACTCACCAGGGGGTTACGAACCTCATGGGCAATCTGGTCTACCATTTCACCAAGGG
Source organism: bacterium (assembly GCA_027017505.1). Classification (GTDB taxonomy): domain Bacteria; phylum Desulfobacterota; class GWC2-55-46; order GWC2-55-46; family DRQE01; genus DRQE01. The sequence continues at coordinate 4,653 of JALUQR010000149.1, read as the reverse complement.
CAGCGAGTTTTTCTGCCTCACGCAGTTTTGCCTGTAGCATCTTCACCCTCAGCAGAGACCTCACCCTCGCACTGACCTCAACAAGGCTGTAGGGCTTTACTATGTAGTCCTCTGCACCCATCTCAAGCCCCATGACCTTATCATCCAGCTCACCCCTTGCGGTAAGCATTATCACAGAGATGTAGCGGGTTTCCTCGCTGGACTTAAGGCGCCTGCACATCTCATAGCCGTCCATCCTGGGCATCATTATGTCAAGAAGGATGAGGTCTGGTCTGAAGCTCTCTACCTTCTTGAGCCCCTCCACCCCGTCCTTTGCGGTCTCCACCTCGTAGCCGTCTGCGGTCATCTTCTCTGAAAGCAGAAAACGGCTCTTCTCGTTGTCATCTACGATTAGTATCCGTGGCTTCATCTTTCAATCAGAATCCAGCCCTCAACATTACAAAGGGACCATCCAGTGTGAGCTCCACCCTATCGTCGTCTGTCTCTGCGTAGAGCTTCATGTACCTGTACCCGCCTGAAAGAACCACAAGTGGCAGGGGTTTCAGGTTAATGCCCACCTCTCCGTCAACGAAGTATGCATCTCCCCCGTAGGTTATGCCTGTGAGCTCTCCCCCTATACTGAAGAGCATTGGAAGCCCGAGCTCAAAGCCAACCCCCAGGGTGGGAAAACCAACGGTTATGGACTCTGACTCACTTACAGTTGCAGACTTAAGGGATGCATCTATGTTGAAAACCTTGACCTCCGCTATCACACCAACCCTGTTTCCAGCCACCTTTATAAAATCGTACTCGTAGCCAAGGCGGTGATAGTCCACATCAAGACTGGTTGTAACAGCCGTGCTTGCACTGTAGGTCTTTCCTGCAAAGTTGATTGTTTTTGTTATGGTCTTTGAGCCATCCCAGCTTAAGGGCACGAAGGCGTATCTTACCCTGTGCTTTCCCATCTGAAGGGTTACCCTTCCTTCAAGAAAGTTCTCGTCTGTATCCACACCCAGGTCTCTATCCATATCTATGGTTGTACCGATCAGCCCGCCTTCTGTAACCCTGAGTTCTGCATCAAGCTCGCTGAACCAGTACCTTGCGTCAACCTCAAGCAGTGCCATAGCCCTTGACTGAAAGACAAACACCGCTGTTACTGCCAGAACCGCTGTAAGAAGTCTTCTCATCTTCATCCTCCTTTACCGGGTATTAGTACTTGACAGGCTTCTCTGGCTGACATAACCTGAATAGTATGTTCATAAAGCTCTTCATACTCTTTACCGTTGTTCCCGTTGTGGAGCTTGCCATTCTCATAAAGGTGGGCACCATTATAGGTACACTGAACACGGTTGGCCTGGTGATACTTACCGCGATAGTTGGTGCCTACATGGTGAGACTTGAGGGGATAAATGTGTTCTATCGTTTTCAAAGAAACCTCCTGCACGGCATATTTCCCGCAGAGGAGATATTCGACGGTGCATTGCTCCTTGTTGCAGGGGCACTTCTTATAACCCCTGGTATTATAACCGATATTCTGGGTTTTTCCATAGTATTTCCACCATCCAGAAGGGTCATAAAGGGTATCCTCAGGCGTTACTTTGAAAAGAGGTTTGAGTTAAGGGTCATAAGATAGCCGTTTATTTTTTGTTATATTGCAGGGCTTGAGGGGCCTGCAGTGGTGCCCACCTCGTATCGTATAACCCCTGTCTGGTCTGTGTAGAACCATCGCATCTGGGTGTTGCCATCTTCCGGTTCTGCCCGCAGGCTCCATGTGGAGGTATCCTCCACACCACCTGAGACCGAAAGCGTATACCTGTAGCCCTCGTATATCCTCACATTGTTGCCACTGCCAGCAGGGGCTGTACCAGGCATATTGAGCTTGGAGAAGTCATCGGTGTAGACGCTGTTTTCGGCCCTGTAGAGTTCCTGTGCCTTTATGATTTGTTTTATGTGAAGTATTGCAACGGTCTCCTTTGTCTTGTATATGAACCTGAAGTACACCATCACCGCTATCGTTATGAGCACTCCCAGAAGAAACAGCACCACCATGAGCTCAACCAGGGTGAATCCAGCCCTGTCAGAGAACCTCCAGGGCCTGCCATCTCCTGGAGTCCTTATCCTGAGAAGGCTATCCATTCTTTTTTTCAACGCTGTTAGAATCATCTTCTGAAAGCCTCTCAATGAGTCTATTGAGTCTGTTCTTTACATCAGCACTGGCTCCCTCTTTTTCAATCACGGCCTTCAGGGACTCAAGCTCCTCGAGCATTTCCCTGTGCAGGGTGAGGTGGCGTTTTTTCATACCCTCAAGATACTCTGCAAGCCTGTTTATGACGGTTTCCAGCTCCTTGAACTCGTCATTCTTTCTGAGTTTCATACGCACACTGAAGTTGCCCCTTGCAAGCTCCTCAAGGGTTTTCTCAAGCCTGTATACGGGGCCAGCAACCCTGTGGGATGCAAATATCACCTGCAGACCCACAAGAATGGATATAACTATAACCGCAGGCCAGAGCACCCTGTGCAGACTAAGTATGGCATAGGATATCCTCTCCTTCTCGTATATACTCGTTGCAGACTGAAGTTCCATCCACAGCGGATAGAATATGAGCATACCCAGAATGATGGAGTAGACCATAAGGGATATCACAATCGTAAGGGTTACCTTGAGCTGATAGGCAGGTTTTATGAGTTTTCTCTTTCTGCGAAATAAAGGATACCCCATTGTTCACTCCCTGTTTCTTTGAGATGATAAAACAGATTGTCCTTTTCTGTCAAACATAAAAAAGCGGTTTCATCCTCTGCTTACATTAACGGATGAAACCGCCCTTTTCTTCACTCCCGGGGTATCCTTTCAGCCCTTCATTGCCTTTATGAGCACCTCTGCGACCTCTGGTCTTGAAAACTCAGGCGGGGGTGTCTCTCCTTTTCTGAGCATCTCCCTTACCTTTGTTCCTGAAAGTGTTACATGGTCTCTGGAATCATGCGGGCATGTCTTGTACGATGCCATGCCACCGCATCGTTTGCAGTAGAATGTGTAGTCGAAAAACAGTGGTGTGATGCCTATCTTTTCAGGGTCAAACTCATCGAATATGTAGTGTGCATCGAATGTGCCGTAGTAGTTGCCCACGCCCGCATGGTCTCTGCCCACTATGAAGTGTGTGCATCCGTAGTTTTTGCGTATAAGTGCGTGGAAGACCGCCTCTCTCGGGCCGGCATACCTCATTGCAGCAGGGAACACGACCAGCACCACCCTGTCTTTCGGATAGTAGTTTTCCATGAGCACCTCATAACAGCGCATCCTCACATCTGCGGGTATGTCATCTGCCTTTGTCTCGCCCACAAGGGGGTGTATCATTAGGCCATCCACTATCTCGAGGGCACACTTCTGTATGTACTCGTGGGCACGGTGTATGGGGTTACGGGTCTGAAAGCCCACAACCCTCTTCCAGCCACGCTCCTTAAAGAGTGCCCTTGTCTGGGCAGGGTCAAGCCTGTACTGTTTGAAGTCCCTGTGTTCTGGTCTTTCCACAAGCCAGACCTTTCCGCCAAGGAGCATATCACCTGACTCATAGAGCTTTTTCACCCCCGGGTGTGCGTCATCCCTTGTGCCGTAGACCTGGATGGCCTCTTTTTCTTTGTCATGAGGGAAGACCTCCTCAACGGTCATGAGGGCAAGTGTGGTGCCCTCACTGCTGACAAGTGCGACCTCCTCGCCCTCCTTTACGCTACCTGCCACATCCCTTGATACCGCAAGTGTTACGGGTATCGTCCAGGGCAGACCATTTGCAAGGTGCATGGTATCCATTGTGGAGTGATAGTCCTGCCTTGTCATAAAGCCCTCAAGCGGGCTGTATGCACCTACGCATATGAGCTCAAGGTCTGATATTTCTCTTGGGCCCAGCACTATCTTTTTAAGCCCCTCTGCCCTCTTTCTTGCATCAGCGAGCTCATCGCCCTTGAGCCTTCTGTCAACGAGCTTTCCCCCGTGGGGTGCGATGGTCTCCTTCACCCTTTCATACCTCCCTGGATGGTCTTTTTAAGAGATATTCCCCTTTACTGGTGTAGCCCGCACTCTGTTTTTGCCTTGCCAGCCCATCTGCCTGCCCTGGGGTCTTCACCAGGACGCACGGGTCTTGTGCAGGGCTCACAGCCTATGCTGGGGTAGTTCTGGTCATGGAGCACATTGTATGGAACATGGTTCTCCCTTATGTAGTTCCATACATCCTCGTATGTCCATGTAACGAGGGGGTTTATCTTTACAAGACCGAACTTTTTGTCCCATCCAACAACAGGTGCATTTGCCCTTGTTGGAGACTGCTCCCTTCTTATACCTGTTATCCATGCCCTGAGCCCCTTGAGGGCATCCTCAAGCGGGAGGACCTTTCTTATCCTACAGCACTCATCGGGATTTGTCTCCCAGAGCTTTGGCCCGTATTTTTTTTCCATCTCCTCAAGGGTGAGCTCTGACTCGTACTTTTCGGGCTCTATACCGTACTTTTTCTTCACCCTCTCTATCACATCGTAGGTTTCCTTAAAGAGTAGCCCTGTATCGAGATAGAACACCCTTGCATCTTTTCTTATCTTCATGAGCATGTCAACGAGCACCACATCCTCTGCACCGAAACTGCATGCAAGGGCAACATCGGGGTGAAAGTTCTCAAGTGCCCATCTGAGCAC
>JALUQR010000148.1 GCA_027017505.1 bacterium | reverse complement strand
CATAAAAAGGTGGCGGAGAGAGAGGGATTCGAACCCTCGGCACACGATGAAGTGTGCACACGATTTCCAGTCGTGCCCCTTCGACCACTCGGGCATCTCTCCGTCCCTGGTGTTTCGAAAGCCCTTTTTGTCTGGCGGAGAGAGAGGGATTCGAACCCTCGGTTCCGGTTTGAGCCGGAACAGCTGATTTCGAGTCAGCCCCCTTCGTCCACTCGGGCATCTCTCCACCAGAAATATATCATAAACCACATCCCCTTATCAATGTCAATCTACTTGTAGACCACCACCTCCACATCACCTGTCTTTCGCAGTACATTTATGCCCACATCCTCGGGATGTCTTCTGAACAGAAGGTCTATGACCGCCTGGCCAACCTTGAGGTTTTTTATCTCCACCTGGTGGAGAAACTCGGGTAGCTGGGGATACAGAAACTCCACCCTTGCCCTCTTCACATCGAACCTCATGCCCAGTGATGCCTTGAGCAGAAGAAACACCGCAGCAGATGCCCATGCCTGCGGGGAACACGCCACAGGATAGAGCGTTGGACCTGCACCAGGGCGTTTGGTAAACCCGCAGAAGAGTTCTGGCATGCGGTTGAAATCCATGTAGCCAGAGGCCTCAAAAAGCCCCTGAAAGACCCTTATCACCTCTTCCTTCAGTCCATACCTTGAAAGCCCGTAGGCTATCATCGCATTGTCGTGTGGCCACACAGAACCGTTGTGATAGCTCATGGGGTTGTATTTCTTCTCCATAACGCTTACCGTCCTTATACCCCATCCGCTGAAGAGCTCATCCCTCATAAGGGTCTTTGCGACAAGATTGGCCCTCTCTGCAGAGACAATACCTGATGCAAGGGTATGTCCAGGGTTTGAGGTGTTCACCATGCAGGCCCGTTTCTTTCCATCAAGGGCCAGCACATATGTGGAAAGCTCATCACTCCAGAACTTCTCCTCGAACCTCTTTCTGAGCTCATATGCCTTTTTTTCTTCCCTGAGGGCGAGCTCTGTACGGCCTGTCTCCATCGCAAGTGCTGACACAGAGAGCCTCGCCCAGTAGGTATATCCCTGCACCTCGCAGAGTGCTATGGGCCCTTCTGCAAGCTCTCCATCCGCATGGAAGACAGAGTCAAAGGAGTCCTTCCAGCCCTGATTTATAAGCCCCTTGGCTGACTTTCTTTCGTACTCTATGAAGCCATCTCCGTCAATATCACCGTACTCATCGAGCCAGCGCAGGGCAAGCTCTATGTTCTCCCATATGGACTCTATGAGTTCCATGTCTCCTGTTCTATCGTAGTATGCCTTTGCGAGCACTATAAACAGCGGGGTTGCATCCACACTTCCATAGTACATGCCAAAGGGCACCTCACCTGTGTTTGCCATCTCGCACCTTCTTATCTCGTGCACTATTTTACCAGGCTGGGCATCGCGCCTTTCGTCAAACTCCCTTGCCTGGGTAGACGCAAGATACTTAAGCACACCCCTTGCTATCTCGGGATTGACCCATAAAGACTCGAATGCGGTAATGATGCCATCCCTGCCAAAACTGGTTGCATACCAGGGTATACCAGCATAGGGATAGAGCCCGTGTTCTGTATCTGTAATGAGCATGTGAAGGTCTGATACAGAGCGTGTAAGCCAGCTGTTGAACTGTGCGTTGGATGTCTCCACAGTGCAGAAACCCTCAAAGGACTTTCTTATTGAGTCCTGTGCGGTGGTGAAGGCACTCTCGTAGGAGAGTTTCTCCACCTCTCTGTCGTCAATAACAAGGGAGATGGTAAGATATATTATGTTCACCTTCATGGGCTCAAGCAGAAGCTCGAACTCCATCTGTCCTGGTGTTATGCGTGTTGGCACAGGTTCAGACTCAAAGACTGTGCGTCTTATTATACCGTCCATTCCCTTATAGGAGATTATCACACATCTGCCGTCCCTTACCTCTCTGCCAAGTATTCTTCCCCTTTTTTCTCTCTTTATGCCCCTTACCTCGAATATATCGAGAAAGTCTGCGTCGAACCTGAAGGCAAACCTTGTGTTTACCGCTCTGTTGCCGTAGTTTATGATTCTTACCCTTTCGTAGCACACCCCCTTCCATATGAACTTTGACCTGAATATGTGCACATCACCCCTTCTCAGACACAGCTCACCCCCACGGCATATGTCCGTGTTTGTGAGGTCAACTGTAAGGAGGTCGTTTTTTTCCTTTACCGTGGAGCTTAAAAGAAGGGGGCGTGTGCCCTCGAGCAGAAGTTCCAGGGTGGACACAAAGCGTGTGTCGTTGTGATATATGCCCTGTTCACCCTGGCCTATGGTTGTGTGGATGTCTCCGAAACGGTCAAATACACCGAAGGTATCGCCCTCCTTGAGAACCTGGGTGCGTGCATCCACCCGTGATGAGGTGGCAAGGATGTAGAATCTGTCCCTTATGCGTATTATGTCTTTTTCCATCAGCCCTGTATGGCGAAAAGCGGAGGGGTCTTCTCTCTGTGAATGAGCTTTTCGTATATCTGCAGGTACTGGCGGGCCATCCGTTCAGAGCTGAACCTCTCCTCGAAGACCTTTCTTATCTTTCTTCTGTCAAGCTCCTCCACCTTTTCCACCGCGTCCACCGCCTCATCTATGCTGTCCACCACATAGCCTGTAACCCCGTGGTCTATAACCTCTGGCACACTTCCGTTACGCCATGCAACCACAGGGGTGCCACAGGCCATGCTCTCTATCATAACAAGTCCGAATGGCTCGGGCCAGTCTATGGGAAAGAGAAGTGCATAGGCATCTGCAAGAAACCTCTGTTTCTCCCTCTCGCCTATCTCACCGATGTATTCAACACCTGGCTCTTTGAGCAATGGTTTCACCACCTCTTCGAAGTACTCCATGTCCACCCTGTCCACCTTCGCAGCCATCTTAAGGGGCATGCCACTTCTGAGGGCTATCTTTATTGCACGGTCAGGCCTTTTCTCTGGAGAGAGCCTTCCAACAAATGCAAGATAGCCTCCACCACCGTCTCCAGGTCTGTAGAGCCTTCTGGGAAGCCCGTGATACACCGTGCCCTGCCAGTTTGCAAAGGAAAGGGGGGTTCGCTGTGAGTACGATATGGAAACGAGGGGTATGTCACGAAACTCGCTGAAAAGGGCCCTGTAGTCTGTAACATCGAGTCTACCGTGAAGTGTGGTAACAGATGGGGTATTGAGTCTTCTTACAAGTGGAAAGTGCAGATAGTCTATGTGAAAGTGAATTATATCGAACCTTTCTGCTGAACCCACAACCCTTTCAAGCATGAGCACATGATGTGCTATAGGGTCAACACAGTTTCCATTAAGCCTCAGTGCCCCGGGGCAGACCTCCACAAGCTCTGCCTCTGTTACAGAGTCTCCACTTGCAAAGAGTGTAACCTCATGACCCATCTTTACGAGCTCCTCTGTAAGGTAGGATACCACCCTCTCGGTACCACCGTAACAGCGTGGTGGAACACTCTCATAAAGTGGAGCAACCTGGGCTATCTTCATCCCCCTTACCTCCTTTTAAGGTTTCCCGTATCTATAATATAGAACGATTTTATAATAAGTCAAATACCCGAAGCAGTGAGGAAACACTTGAAAACCCCTGTCCCTGTATGCTACTCTTTTGTTGTAGAATCCAGAAGGGGGAGGTGCACCGCCTTGTCCATAAGCAGAAAGGATGTGGAGCACATAGCAGAGCTTTCAAGACTTGCACTTACAGAGGAAGAGGTCTCTCTCTACACGGAACAGCTTCAGAAGATACTCCACTATGTGGAGAAACTCTCGGCAGTGGATACCACAGGGGTTGAACCCACAACCTACACAGTGCCCCTTCAGAGGGTGAGGCGAAAAGACGAGGTCTGCCCGTCACTGCCTGTGGAGGATGTGCTTAAGAACGCCCCCCAGAAGGATAAAAACTGCTTCAAGGTGCCAAGAATAATAGAATAGTCAACTCCCGCCTCAGGACTCCACCCACTGTAAAGACTGTAGCAGATAAACCCCTGCGTCGCAACAGCAGATGTACTGCAGGTGTCAAATTTGACCTTGCCTGTGTGGTGGGGTTTCTGTTATTATTTTTAAGATGTAATCTCTTTAAGGAGGCTTCAGAAAGCAATTGTTCATTACCTTTGAGGGCATAGAGGGATGTGGCAAGACCACACAGCTTGAGATGCTCAGAGACCACCTTGAGTGGAAGGGCAAAAGGTGTGTGGTTGTAAGAGAGCCAGGTGGCACGGAGCTTGGCGAGAGGATAAGAAACATCCTTCTTGTCATGGAGGATGACACAGAGGGCATAGAGCCCTGGGCAGAGCTCTTTCTGTACTCTGCAAGCAGGGTTCAGCTTGTAAAGAACATAATAAAACCAGCCCTTGAGGAGGGCAAGGTGGTACTCTGTGACCGCTTTACAGACTCCACCATAACATACCAGGGCTATGGCAGGGGGCTTGATATAGATGCCATAAGGTGCATAAACCGCTACAGCACCTTTGGTATAAGGCCAGATGTAACCATACTCATAGACTGTCCTGTGGAGACAGGACTCAAAAGGGCCTGGAGGAGGATAAAAAACTCAGAGGGAAGCCCTGAAGACCGCTTCGAGCGAGAGACCGTAAGATTCCACGAACAGGTGCGCAGGGGCTACCTTGAACTCGCACAGAAGGAACCAGAAAGGATAAAACTCGTGGACGGCACAAGGGAAATATCTGTCATCCACAGGGAGATATGTGATATCATAGATAAGGTGATATGAATTGCGCTTTTCAGACATACTTGGACATAAAAGGGAGATAAACCTCTTAAAAAGGGGTATCGAGAGAAACAGATGCGCTGGCACATATCTCTTCTCTGGCCTGGAGGGTATCGGAAAGAGACTCGTTGCAGTGGCATTTGCATCTGCACTTAACTGTGAGTCTTACAGCGGAGACAGCTGTGGCGAGTGCACACCATGTCTGCAGATTGCAGACAGGGCACATCCAAATCTACTTGTGGCAGAACCTGATGATGGAGGCACCCTCAAGATAGACCTTATAAGGGAGCTTAAAAGGCTCCTTAACTATACCACAGACAGGGGCAGGCGGGTGGTCATAATAGATGGTGCCCATCTTATGGTGAGGGCAACATCCAGCATACTTCTTAAAACCCTTGAGGAACCACCCCCGAATACCACGATAATACTTATCTCCTCAAAGCCCCATACACTGCTTCCAACGATACTCTCAAGGTGCCAGAGGATAAACTTCAGCCCCCTTAAAGAGGAAGCCATAAAGGAGATACTCCGCAGAGAGGGCTTCACAGAGCCCGAAACAGTTAAGATGGCCTGCAGACTATCCTGTGGAAGTGCAAAAAAGGCCCTTACAGTTGCCAGAAAAGATATTATAAAGAAACGGCTTGATTATGCATCCATACTCCATATGGACGGGGTTACAGACTCAGAGCTTCTGGACATGGCTGAAAGGCTCTCAAGGGAGGAACACCTGGACGAACTGCTCGAGGGGTTCAAGACCCTTTTAAGGGATGTGGTTCTTTTAAGGACAGGACAGCCCGAAAAAAAACTTGTGAATACAGACATGCTGGATACCATAAACAGGTGTGCCTATTCCACTGAGGAACTCTTTACCGCATACAGCCTTGTTGAAAAAACAAGGGAGAGTATTCTACCACCTAACACCGCAAACAAAAGACTTGCGGTGGAGGCACTGCTTGTAAGTCTTAAGGAGAGAAGATGGCAAGGGTCTGTGGTGTAAGATTCAAGAAGGCATGCAGGATATACTGGTTTCTTGCAGGGGAGCTGGACCTGAAGGTGGGAGAGCGTGTAATCGTTGAAGTGGAAAAGGGCATTGCCATGGGCACTGTGGCTGTTGAACCCTGCGAGAAGGACGAATCCGAGCTTCAGCACCCGCTTAAAAGGGTGGTAAGAAGGGCAGACCAGGTGGACATAGAGAGGGCACAGTTTAACAGCGAGTGGGAAAGGGATGCCTTCCGTGTATGCAAACAGAAGATAGAAAAACACGCCCTGCCAATGAAGCTTGTTGGGGTGGAGTGTCTTTTCGACTCAAGCAAGGCCATATTCTACTTTACCGCAGATGGCAGGGTGGACTTCCGTGAGCTCGTGAAAGACCTGGCACAGACATTTCACACCCGTATAGAGATGCGTCAGATAGGCGTAAGGGACGAGGCAAAGATGATAGGCGGTATTGGCCCCTGTGGAAGGGAACTCTGCTGTTCCACATTCCTCACGGAGTTTGCCCCTGTTACCATAAAGATAGCCAAGGAGCAGAACATGCCACTCAACCCGCTAAAGATGTCAGGGCTGTGTGGCAGGCTTATGTGCTGTCTCAACTACGAGCTTGACGGATGTGGCAGAAACAACTGCACAGACAGCTCCACAGACAGGGCTTCGGTGGAGGCAGAATGAAAAAGTTCTATGTAACAACCCCCATATACTATGTCAACGACATACCCCACATAGGCCATGCATACACAACCATATCTGCGGATGTGATGGCACGGTTCAGAAGGCTCAGTGGCATGAGGGTTTTTTTCCTTACAGGTACAGACGAGCATGGCCAGAAGGTGGAAAAGTCTGCCAGCTCGATGAACATAACACCAAAGGAGCTTGCAGACAGGGTGGTGGTAAGGTTCAAGGAGCTCTGGAAAACGCTCAACATATCAAACGATGACTTCATACGCACCACAGAAGACCGCCACATCCGTGCGGTAACAGAGCTCTGGCAGAGGGTGGCCAGAAGGGGCGACATATACCTCGGCGAGTACGAGGACTGGTACTGCACCCCCTGTGAGAGCTTCCTTACAGAAAGCCAGCTTGCAGATGGCAGATGCCCTGACTGTGGCAGAGAGGTGGAACGGCTTCGTGAGCCGAGCTACTTTTTCAGACTCTCAAGATACGAAAAACCACTTCTTGAATACATAGAGAATAACCCCGAGTTCATCCAGCCTGACAACAGAAGAAACGAGATAATAAGCTTCATACGCCAGGGCCTTAAGGACTTGAGCATAAGCAGGACATCATTTTCCTGGGGCATACCAGTGCCTGGTGACCCACGGCATGTAATGTATGTATGGTTTGATGCCCTCACCAACTATCTTACAGCGGATGGCTGGCCTGATAGGAAGGGGTTCTGGCCTGCAGACCTGCACCTTATAGGCAAGGACATACTGAGGTTTCACGCCATCTACTGGCCTGCGTTTCTCATGTCCGCAGGCATTGAACTTCCCAGAAAGGTCTTTGCCCATGGATGGTGGACTGTGGAGGGTGAGAAGATGAGCAAATCCAGGGGCAATGTTGTGGACCCCTTCAGGATGGCCGAGGAGTTCGGCACAGACCAGTTCCGCTACTTCCTTCTAAGGGAGGTGCCCTTCGGACTTGATGGAGACTTCTCTGTAAGGGCCCTTAAGGGCAGGATAAACGGTGAGCTTGCAAACGAGCTTGGAAACCTTTTAAGCCGTACAGTATCCATGATTCTCAGATACCACGGTGGGGCTGTGCCAGAGCCAACCCCATCACGCCTGAGGGCAGAGCTCGAAAAGAAAGTAATGGCACTTGTGGATGTGGGCTCTGATGAGTCCGTCTACAGGGATATGGCCACGGCCATGGATAGGGTTGCCTTCCACGATGCACTCTCCAGTGTGTGGAGGGCTATAAGGGAGATGAACATCTTTGTGGACAGGGCCCGGCCCTGGAGCGAGAAGGACGAACACACAAGGGCCAACATCCTCTACACCCTTGCAGAGGGGCTGAGAATCATAGCCCTCTACCTGTATCCCTTCATGCCCTCATCCTCAGAGCGTATATGGCAGACGCTTGGCCTTAAAGAGTCCATAGAGGAGGTTGAAAAAGACCCGCACGCAGACATATCTACAACCGCACGCTGGGGAGGGCTTGCCAGCGGCATAAAGGTGAAAAAAACAGGCCCTCTCTTTCCAAGGGTGCAATGAAAAATCTCTGTACACCAGGACCATGGAAAAGACCGTATTCATAGACACCCACGCACACCTTGACGATGCAAGGTTCAACAAGGATAGAGCGGAGGTGCTCCAGAGGGCCCGCCAGAACGGACTTGAGGCCATACTTAACATCTGCCTGTGGCATCCCAAAGAGGGGTTTGAAAGGGGCCTTAAGGTGGTCAAACCTCCTTTTGTGTTTGGCTCCCTGGGGCTTCACCCACACGATGCAGAGCTTATAGAAAAAGTGGACATAAAGGCAGAGATAAGGAAACACTCTGGCAGGGAGGGTATCGTTGCCATAGGAGAGACAGGGCTTGACTACCACTACATGAACTCACCGAAGAATCTGCAGAGGAAGGCCTTCATAGAGCACATAAGGCTTGCAAGGGAGCTGGCCCTGCCCCTTATCATACACTCAAGGAATGCAGAAGAAGACACCCTGAAGATACTCGAAGACGAGGGCGCAGAAGAGACAGGCGGATGCGTGCACTGCTTTTCGGGCTCAGAAAAAATGGCACACACACTCGTTGAGATGGGCTTCTATGTGTCGTTTACAGGTATACTCACCTTTCCAGGGGCAGAAAAACTCAGAGAGATGGCCCGTTTGCTACCTGATGAGCGTATCCTCATAGAGACCGATGCACCCTATCTTGCACCCCTTCCACACAGGGGAAAACGCTGTGAGCCCTCGTTTGTTGTGGAGGTGGCAAAAAGGCTTGCAGAGCTTAAGGGGCTTTCTACTGCAGACATAGCAAGGATTACCACACTCAATGCGAAGACCCTGTTTGGTATACTCAAACAGGAAGAGCCCGAGGCACGCATCGCCTATCCCATAAGAAACTCCCTGTATCTTAACATAACCAACCGCTGTAACAATGTGTGCAGTTTCTGTGCAAAGCTAACATCCTACACGGTAAAGGGGCATTACCTTAAGCTCAAAAAGGAGCCCACATTCTTCGATGTGGTAAAGGCAGTTGGAGATGACCCCACAAGATACGATGAGATAGTCTTCTGTGGCTTTGGCGAGCCCCTTATAAGGCTTGAGCTTGTAAAAAAGGCTGGCATGTACTTTAAAAGGATGGGCTGTAAGATAAGGATAGATACCGATGGGCTTGCAAACCTTGTTCACAGAAGGAATGTACTGCCAGAGCTCATGTTCGTGGATGTAATATCTGTAAGCCTCAATGCACCTGATTCCGAGACCTACCAGAAGCTCATAAAGACCCCCTTTGGAGACAGGGCATACCCTGCGATACTGTGGTTCCTCAGGGAGGCAAAACGCTACATCCCGAAGGTTATTGCAACGGTTGTTGCCCTGCCAGGGCTCGATGTGGAAGCCTGCAGAAGGGTAGCGGTGGAGGAATGTGGCGTGGGCTTCAGGGTCAGGGAATACAACAGGGTTGGTTAACAGATTAAACATATCCTTAGAGATTGACAATCAGGAAGGCTTTGGGTTAAACTGTGGCTGAAAATAAAGATTATGGCAGAAAAAACACAGGTCAGGATAAGCTGCACCCGATGCAATACAGAATTCAGGCTCTGGCTTCCCGAAGACCTCACACCAGGGGAGGGTAAGGAAGAAAAACTGTATTGTGTACGCTGTGGTGCGTGCTTTGTGCTCAGAAGCTCTCCAGCAGGTATAGAGGCATTTGCAGAGGAAGAAAAGCCAGATCTGCCCGAAACAGCCCGGAAGGCCTCCACCGAGGAAGAGCCAAAACCAAAGGTTCTCTTTGTGGATGATGACAGACTCTCCATAGCCATAGTTGAGGATGTGCTCTCCGATGTGGTAACCCTTACAACCACGCGCACCGGCAGGGACGCCCTCGAAAGGCTTAAAAAAGAGGACTACTCGCTTATCATAACAGACCTTCACCTGAAAGACCCCGATGGGCCCGAAGACCAGCTCGATGGGGAGGACTTCCTGCGTGAGGTGGCAAAGCTTGAAAAAAAGGTGCCCGTAATACTCACCACGGGCAAGGACATAATAGACGAGCTTATACTTGACCCCAAGTGGCTTAACCTCAATGTTAAAAGCTTCATCCAGAAGGGCAACCCCTTCTGGGCGGATGAGCTTAAGACAAAACTTAAGGAAATCCTCGAGATATATTAATCCCCCTCTGTGTAGTTCATCTCA
>JALUQR010000147.1:709-3344 GCA_027017505.1 bacterium | reverse complement strand
CACTGTGAAGGCATCGGGGTTTGCCCTCATGAAGGGAAAGCTACCCATGCCCGTTCAGGGCAGGGTGGTATCCTTTTACGGAAAGGTGGTTCATCCAAAGTTCAAAACAGTTACATTCAACAACGGCATTGTAATAGAGGCTCCCTATGGCACAGGGGTAAAGAGCATATACAGCGGAAAAGTGGTGTATGTGGGCTGGCTAAGAGGCTACGGAAGGGTTATAATAATAGATAACGGCGGAGGATTCTACACGCTTTTTGCATACCTCTCTGAGGTGTTCAAAAAAAAGGGAGATGTGGTCAAAAAGGGAGATATAATAGGGCTTGTGGGTGACAGTGGTCCCCGCGAGGGCTCTGCCCTGTACTTTGAGATTAGAGAACGGGGCATACCAAGGGATCCCCTTGCCTGGATAAGCAACAAAAAGAGATAAGGAGGAATAGAAAAGATGCCTGCAAGACGGTGGGGTAAGAGATTCATAACAGGGCTTTTGATTCTCACACTTTTTTCGTTCTCCCTGTGGGGTTTGAGCCCAGGGGTTTCCGCCATCCCAAAAGAGGAGTATGAAAACCTGAGGATATTCTCCGATGTGGTGCACATCATAAAGGAGAACTACACCGAAGAGGTTGACACAAAAGAGCTCATATACAATGCGGTAAGGGGCATGCTAAGAGGGCTTGACCCCCATTCCTCTTTCATGACACCCGAGGAATACAAGGAGATGCAGATAGACACCAAGGGTTCTTTCAGCGGTGTGGGCATAGAGATAGGCATAAGGGATGGCGTTCTCACCGTCATATCCCCCATAGAGGATACCCCGGCGTACAGGGCAGGCATAAAGGCAAAGGATAGAATAGTGAAGATAAACGACACACCAACGCAGGATATGTCCCTCGGTGAGGCTGTAAAACTCATAAGAGGTGAGAGGGGCACCACCGTTACACTGTGGATAATGCGTAAGGGCTTCAAGGAGCCAAAACCATTCAAGATAGTCAGAGATGTGATAAAGATAAAGAGTGTAAAGTGGAAACAACTTGAGGATGGCTTTGGCTACATAAGGATTACCCAGTTTCAGGAAAGAACCGCAGATGATCTGGAGAAGGCCCTCAACGAGCTTGGCTCAAGAAGTGGGAAGCTCAAGGGCCTTATACTTGACCTTCGTAACAACCCCGGAGGACTTCTACAGCAGGCAATAGAGGTCTCTGACAAGTTCATAGACTCTGGCGTGATAGTCTCCACCAGGGGAAGGGTGCCAGGACAGACCATGGTGTATGAGGCAACAAAGAAGGGTACTCATCCCTATTATCCCATGATAGTGCTCGTAAACGATGGCAGTGCCAGTGCATCAGAGATTGTTGCAGGAGCCCTTCAGGACCACAAGCGTGCGGTAATACTGGGAACCCCCACCTTTGGTAAGGGCTCTGTGCAGACCATAATACCCCTTGCAGATGGCTCTGCAGTGAGAATAACCATATCGAAGTACTACACCCCCTCTGGCAGGTCCATACAGGCAAAGGGTATAGAGCCAGATATAATCGTGGGTGAAGAGGTAAAGGGACACATAAAAGAGAAGGACCTTCCAAGACACCTGGAGGAAAAGGATGTGGAAACCAAGAAGGACGAAAAAGAGGAACGAATAAAGGTAATAGAGAAGAAGATACCAAAGGACACCAAAGAGGACTACCAGCTTAAAAGGGCACTGGATTACCTTAAAAGCTGGTACATATTCAGTGCGACCATGAATAAGGCTAACTGAGGGGCGGGCTAAAGATACGGGAAGTTTGTTTATGGCTACAAAAGGTTTCAAGAATGCTACGGTTGTGCTTCTTCTGGTCTGTGTGCTTGCCCTTGTTGTTGCTGTACTAATCATAAGGCAAAGACCCACTGGACCTCCACAGCCACCATCACCCATACCCGAAAAAAAGGCACCCCCCGTGGCAGAAAAACCCTCTGCCAGAATAGCCATCGTTATAGATGACATGGGCTACGATATGAAACCCCTTGAAGAGATTCTCAAACTTGAGGCTCCCATAACCATAGCGGTGCTACCACATCTTGCCTATTCCCGCAGGATAGCAGAACGGGCACACCTTGAGGGCATAGAGGTGCTACTGCATCTGCCAATGGAACCAAAGGATACGACAAGACACAACCCTGGAGAGGGTGCCCTGTTTACCACGATGGACGAAAAAGAGATAAGACTTAAAGTGGAGGAAAACCTTAACGCCGTGCCCTACATAACAGGGGTGAACAACCACATGGGCTCAAGGTTCACAGAGGATGAGGAAAAGATGAGGCCTGTGCTCAGGGTGCTTAAAGAAAGAGGCTTTTTCTTTGTGGACAGCAAAACCACCGCCCGCTCCGTTGCAGAAAGGCTCGCAAAGAGTATGGGGCTACCCGTTGTCTCAAGGGATGTCTTCCTTGACAATGTAAGGGACAGAGACCAAATACGCGCACAGATAGAAAAACTCAAGGCCATTGCCAAAAGGCGTGGAATGGCCATCGGCATAGGGCATCCCTACCCTGAAACAATAGCCACATTAAAGGAGGTGATAGTAGAGTTACAAAACGATGGAATTGAGCTCGTCAGAGCCTCAGAGCTTACCCGCTAAAAAACAAAAAAGGAGGTAAATGTAAT
>JALUQR010000147.1:0-699 GCA_027017505.1 bacterium | reverse complement strand
GCTTCATAAAGCAGGACTCAGGCGATGATGTGTTTGTCCACTACAGTGGCATCCAGGGCGAAGGCTTCAAGACCCTCAAGGAGGGCGAGGAAGTTGAGTTCGAGATAGTGGACGGCACAAAGGGCCCCCAGGCAGTAAATGTCGTAAGGGTCTGAAAACAGAGCATTGCTTTTCTTGTAATTATCTCTGGATTCTGTTATTATTTGATAATTCAGGGATAATATACAGGAGAAGATGTTGCTCGGCCTTAAGACATATCTGTCCGAGAGGGCACAACTTGTAGAACAGGCACTTGAAAGGCTTCTGCCCGCAGAGGATGAGTTTCCTCATAACCTCTACAGGGCAATGAGATACAGCGTCTTTGCAGGTGGAAAGAGGCTAAGACCTGTACTTGTTCTTGCCTCTGCAGAGGCGGTGGGCGGAAGCCTTCAGGATGCCATGAACACAGCATGTGCCTTTGAATGTGTGCATACTTATTCTCTTATACACGATGATCTTCCCGCAATGGACAACGATGAGCTGAGAAGGGGCATGCCCACATGCCATAAGGCATTCGATGAGGCAACAGCCATACTGGCAGGCGACGCCCTGCTCACCATAGCATTTGAGATTATCGCAGACACCCCTGTTGAGGACAAAACAAGGCTTATAAGGGTGGTAAAGGAACTGGCCCACGCAGCAGGTTGCATGGGAATGATT
>JALUQR010000146.1 GCA_027017505.1 bacterium | reverse complement strand
ACTTAAGGTGCCACATATGGGATGGAACACCATAAAGATAAGGAAGGACTCTGCCATCCTTAAGGGCATACCCGATGGTGCCTACTTTTATTTCGTCCATTCCTACTATGTGGTGCCAGCCCAGAAGGGATGTGTGCTAACAACCACAGAGTACGGAATAGAGTTTACAAGCAGTATCGAGCAGGATAACATCTTCGGTGTGCAGTTTCATCCTGAAAAGAGCCAGTCTGTGGGGCTTAAACTTCTTGAAAACTTCAGCACACTTTAACTCAGGATGCTGATAATACCTGCCATAGACATAAAACAGGGCAGATGCGTTCGCCTAAGACAGGGGCGCATGGATGAGGAAACGGTCTATTATGACGCTCCTGTTGAGGTTGCCCGTATGTGGAAGAAAAAGGGGGCAGGGCTTGTGCATGTGGTTGACCTTGATGGGGCCCTCAGGGGCAGTCCTGTAAGCTACGGGCTTATAAAGGAGATTGCAGATGGTGTGGATGTAGCCCTGCAGGTTGGTGGGGGTATAAGGTCAGCTGAGGTTGCACAGGCATATCTTGAGATCGAAAGGGTCGAACGCATAGTGCTTGGCACCATCGCAATAGAAAGACCAGAGCTTGTGGAAGGACTTGCCAGAAGGTATCCTGGCAGAATTGCCATTGGTATAGATGTAAGGGATGGCAGGGTGGCAATAAAGGGATGGGTTGAGGTGGCAGACATCCCTGCGGTGGAGCTTGCAGAAAGGTTCAAAAAAAAGGGGATTGAGTGGTTCATCTACACCGAGATATCAAGGGATGGCATGCTCATGGGGCCTGACATTGAGGGAATAAGAAACTTTGTGGAGCATACAGGCGGTGGGGTTATAGCGTCAGGCGGGGTTACAACCATGAAGGACATAGAGAGACTCAAAGAGTGCGGGGTGGATGGGGTCATAATCGGCAGAGCCCTCTATGACGGAACCATAGAGCTTGAGGACGCAATAAAGAGGTTTGGTGGCTGATATGCTTGCAAAAAGGGTCATACCGTGTCTTGATGTGAAGAATGGAAGGGTTGTAAAGGGGATAAGTTTTGTAAAACTTCGCGATGCAGGAGACCCCGTGGAATGTGCCCGTGTGTATGACGAGCAGGGTGCAGATGAGCTTGTCTTTCTCGATATAACCGCCTCAAGCGAGGGCAGAAAGACCATGCTCGAGGTGGCAAGAAGGACCGCAGAGGTGGTCTTCATGCCCGTTACAGTGGGTGGGGGTATAAACACCATAGAGGATATAAGGGCACTTCTTAAGGCAGGGGCTGATAAGGTCTCGATAAACACTGCTGCGGTGCGAAACCCCGAGTTCGTAAGGGAGGCATCAGAGAGGTTTGGCTCGCAGTGCATAGTGGTTGCCATAGATGCAAAGAGAAGGGACACCGGCTGGCAGGTATACACCCACGGAGGAACAAGACCCACTGATATAGATGCCATATGGTGGGCAAAGAGGGTGGAAGAGCTCGGTGCAGGAGAGATACTGCTTACCAGCATGGACAGGGACGGCACAAAGGATGGCTACGATATTGAGCTAACAAGGGCTGTTGCAGAGAGTGTGTCCATACCAGTGATAGCCTCTGGAGGGGCAGGCTCTCCAGAGCACCTCTACGAGGCACTTACCCGTGGCATGGCAGATGCAGTCCTTGCAGCAAGTATATTCCACTTCGGTGAGTTCACCATAAGGGAGACAAAGGAATATCTCAGAAAAAGGGGTATAACCGTAAGACTGTGATGGCAGAGGAGAACAGGGCATACTTCCTTAAGGTAATAATTGCACAGAAGTTCATAGTGGGTATTATAGAGTTTGCACTTGCCCTCGGTGTGCTCGCATTTCTCGATAAGGACATCGGAGCCCTTGCAGAGTGGCTTGCTGGATACTTCAGCCTGGATATGGAAAACAGCTATGTGAGGTACTTTGTAGAAAAGGCAGGCCTTATAGGAAACAACACCATAATGGGTGCGTCAGGGGTGTTGTTTCTGCTCGGTGTGCTTGCCTTCGTTGAGGGATACGGGCTTTACATAAGAAGAAGATGGGCAGAATGGCTCACCGTGGTGTCCACCTCCCTTTTCATACCCTTCGAGCTCTACGAGGTGATAAGAGAGATAACCCTTGTGAAGGTGGGAATACTGGTTTTCAACTGTGCGGTGGTCTATTACCTTGCAAAACACAAGGAACTGTTCGGTTCAGCAGGGGAGCTCTCTTGACAAAGGGAAATTCAGGGCTATTAATTGTGTAGGGACACACACAGTGTGCCTGAATCTTTTAGATACGGAGGTGGAACCATGGGTTATGTTGCAAAGGAGTTCAATATCAGGGGCCTTAAGGGTATATCTGACGAGCAGGTCTCACAGCACATAGAGATTCTCTACAAGGGATATGTTAAGAAACTCAACGAGATAAGGGAAAGGCTTGAGAGTGTGGACCTTTCAGGTGCAAACCAGGTCTACAGCGAGCTTCGTGCCCTCAAGGTGGAGGAGAGCTTTGCCATGAACGGGGTGGTACTGCATGAACTTTACTTTGAGAACCTCGGTGGCAACGGAACACTTGAGGGCGGTGTGCTGAAGGAGTTCATTGCAAGGGACTTTGGCTCCTTTGAGCGCTGGCAGGAGGAGTTTAAGGCATGTGCACTTGCATCAAGGGGATGGGTTGTGCTCGGTATGTGTCTTAACGAGGAGAGGCTTGTCAACTGGTGTCTGGATACCCATTCTGCAGGGCTTCCCGCTGGGCTGAGGCCTGTACTCGTTATAGATGTGTACGAGCACGCATACATGATAGACTACGGAGTAAAACGGCCTCCCTATATAGAGGCCTTCATGCAGAATATAAACTGGCAGGTGTGCGAGTCAAGGCTTACAAGGGTTTCTGCCTCTTAAGGGTTAAGAGCTTTCTATAAACAGAAGGCCAGGGTCTTCAAGGTAGCTCTTTACACGGTTCAGAAATGTGGCAGCGGTACTGCCGTCAACAACCCTGTGGTCGAAGGTAAGGCACAGGGGCAGTATCTTTCTTATAACTATCTGGTGGTTTTTCACCCAGGGGCGGTCCTCTATTCTGCCTGTGCCCAGGATTGCCACATCAGGGAGGTTTATAATGGGGGTTGCAAATAGCCCTCCAAAGGTGCCATAGTTGCTTATGGTAAAGCTACTGCCCTTGAGTTCCTCCACACCGAGCTCCCGTTTTCTTGCCCGCTCGCTTAAGGTCTCAAGCTCTCCTGCAAGCTCAAGAATTGTTTTCTTCTCCACATCCCTTATTACGGGCACCATCAGTCCATCAGGGGTGTCCACCGCGATGCCAATGTTGTAGTACTTCTTTACCACCACCTCGAGTGTTTCCTCGTCCACCCCTGCGTTCATGAGCGGGTGCTCTTTAAGTGCGTGCTGGACAGCCTTTATGAAAAATGGCAGAAAGGTCAGCCTCACACCCCTGCGTTTTGCCTCTTCCTTCTCCCTCTTTCTCAGTTCCCACAGTTCCGTAACATCTGCCATGTCCATGCCCGTAACAAACGCCTTGGTGTGGAGTGAAAGCGAGAGGTTTTTTGCAATGCTCTTTCTCACACCCTTAAGTGGTATGCGTTCCACGGGGCCGTATCTATCGGTGGATGGTCTTTCAGCACCTTCGGCGAAATTGCGCACATCCTCTTCGGTTATCCAGCCACCCTTTCCAGTACCCTTTACCTTTCTGAGGTCCACCCCCAGACGGCTGGCGAGTCTGCGCACCATGGGGGTTGCAAGTATCTCCTCTTTGTCAGGAAGGCTTCCCACAACAGTTACAGACTCCCTGCGGGTGTCCTCCTCCACCTCAAGTTCCACCAGGGTTTCGCCCACCTCCACGGTCTCACCCTCGTGATGGTGTATCTTGAGTACGCGCCCCTTCTTTGGCGAGGGAACCTCAACTATCGCCTTGTCTGTTTCAACCTCAAGGAGTGTCTGGTGTTCCTCCACTGTGTCACCCTCTTTTACATGCCACTTTACGATTTCACCCTCTGCTATGCCCTCGCCAAGGTCAGGCAGAGCAAATTCAAATCGCATCTTAAAGCCCTCCTTTTTTCAGTACTTCATTACCTCCTCGAAGGCCCTTCTTATCTTTTCCACCGATGGCATGTAGTGGTCCTCAAGCATTGCCATGGGCACCACACCGTCAGGTGCGGTAACCCTCTTTACAGGGGAACGAAGGTGGAGTATGCAGTGCTCTGCAATAAATGCGGATAGCTCTGCACCAACACCACAGAACCCCGTTGCCTCGTGCACTATGACAACCCTGCCTGTTTTTTTAACGGAGTTTACGATGGTCTCCTCGTCAAAGGGTTTCAGTGTCTGAAGGTCTATAACCTCCACATCGAAGCCCTCGGTTGCATCCACCGTTCTGTGGAGCATGGTACCCCAGCTTATGGCTGTAATCTCTCTGCCCTCCTTTACAAGCTCTGCAGTGCCCAGGGGTATGGTGTATTCACCAGGTGGTAGCTCTGTCTTTATGGTTCTGTAGAGTCTTGAGGGTTCGAGAAATATCACGGGATCTTCATCTCTTATGGCAGACTTAAGAAGCCCCTTTGCATTGTACGGTGTTGATGGCACCACCACCTTGACCCCTGGCATGTGGCAGAAGAGGGCCTCGGTGGAGTCTGAGTGAAGCTCTGGCCCCTTTATGCCCACCCCGTAGGGTGTCCTCACCACCAGGGGTACACTGTATCTTCCCCTTGAGCGGGAACGCATCCTTGAGGCATGGGAGAATATCTGCTCTATGGCCTCGTATATGAACGCCATGAACTGTATCTCCACAACAGGCCTGAACCCCCTTAGAGCCATGCCAACCGCCACACCCACTATGCCGAGCTCACTGAGGGGTGTGTCCACAACGCGCTCCTGGCCAAACCTCTCAAGCAGTCCTGCGGTTACCCTGAACACCCCGCCATCTCTGCCGATGTCCTCACCAAGCAGTATCACCCGCTCATCCCTTTCCATCTCTTCTGCAAGTGCCTGGTTGAGGGCATCCACAAGGTTTACCTTTGCCATGGGTCTAAAGCTCCTTGAGTTCTCTTTTCTGCCGGTTGCTCGGTGTGTGGCAGGTATAGAGTATTATGTCAGAGGGGTCTGGTGGGGCCATGGATTCCGCCCTTTTTATGGCACTGTCCACAGCCTCTTCAGCGTGTTTCCTTACCTCCTTCTCGTAGGACTCTGTCCAGAGCCCGAGCTTCTGCATCACAAGGCGCAGTCTTATAAGGGGCTCTCTTTTTTCCCATTCCTTTACCTCCTGGGGGTCTCTGTACCTTGATGCATCGTCTGCTGTGGTGTGGTCATCGAGCCTGTAGGTGAAACACTCTATGAGTGTGGGGCCACCTCCCTGTCTTGCCTTTTCGAGGGCACTGGAGGTTGCCCTGTAGACTGCAAACACATCGTTTCCATCAACCTGTATGCCCTCAAACCCGTAGGAGAGTGCCTTATGGGCTATGGTCTTTGACGCTGTCTGTCTGCTTCTGGGCACAGATATTGCCCACTGGTTGTTCTGACACAGAAAGACCGTATTTGCCCTGAACACCCCTGCCATGTTCAGTCCCTCGTGGAAATCACCCCTCGAGGAACCCCCATCTCCAAAGTAGCACAGTGCAGACGCCCCTGCACCCTCAAGCCTCATCGCCCAGCCACATCCAGTTGCATGGGGGATGTGTGTGCCCACAGGTATGCTCATGGGCACAATGTTCATATCAGGAGGTATCATCATGCCACGCTCATCACCCATCCAGTACCTTAAAAGAAGCTCCAGGGGATAACCAAGGGCCACAAAGACCCCGTTCTCCCTGAAAGAGGGAAACACCCAGTCCTCAGCAGAAAGGGCAAGGGCACTGCCCACCTGGCTTGCCTCCTGCCCGTATATGGAAGGATAGGTGCCAAGTCTGCCCTCACGCTGGAGGGAGAGACACCTTGAGTTGAATGTCCTCGAAAGAATGAGCTTTTCAAAAAACTCCCTTATAAGCTCCTCTGAAAAACCATCAAAAAGAGACTCATCTATGTTGCCCGTGGCGTCAACTATCTGAAGATACTTTACCTCAAAACTATCTATAACCCTGTAAGGCATACAGGAAAAAGTTTAGCAGGTAATGAAGCGGTGGTCAACTGAAGTTAAAAGTGCTGGATTTAAAAAGAGCTATGTCTTAAAATATGTGGGATGGTGGATATAACTGCCATAAGGTTTGACGAGCAGGGGCTTGTTCCAGCGATTGCACAGGACTGGCTTACAGGCCAGGTTCTGATGCTTGCCTACATGAACAGAGAGGCCCTTGAGAAGACCATTGAAACCCGCAGGGTGCACTACTACAGCAGAAGCCGTCAGACGCTCTGGCTTAAGGGAGAAAGCTCTGGAAACTTTCAGGAGCTTGTAAGCATCTACTACGACTGCGATGCAGATAGCCTGCTACTTAAGGTAAAACAGCTCGGCAACGCCTGCCACACGGGCAACAGGAGCTGTTTTTTCACACCCCTTGTGAAAGAAGACCACGCAGAAGGGGTGGAGATAATCGCAAGGCTGTTTAACACCATAAAGGAAAGAAAGGGGGCATCGCCAGAAAAGTCCTACACAGCTTCACTCTATGAAAAGGGACTCCCAAAGATAGCAGAGAAGATATACGAGGAAACATCAGAACTCATAGTTTCTGCAAGAAAGGAGGATAAAGAAAATATCATACACGAGTTCTGTGACCTCTGGTATCACACCCTCGTTCTTCTTGGCTACAAAGATATTGAGCTTGAAGAGGTCCTCGGGGAGCTTGCAAGAAGGTTCGGCACATCAGGTATAGAGGAGAAGAGGAGAAGAAAAAAGCAATAAAAGGAGGGCTGTATGGACTGCATCTTCTGCAAGATAATAGAGGGCAGTGTTCCTTCCACAAAGGTATACGAGGACGAGAACTTTGTGGTCATAAAGGACATAAACCCCCAGGCACCCGTGCACCTTCTGGTGATACCCAAAAGACACTATTCCACACTCCTTGAGTGTAACGATTCTGCTGTACTTGCAGGTCTCATGGATGTGGCAAAGAGGGTTGCCGTGGATGAGGGCTTTTCAGAGAGGGGCTTTCGCCTTGTTGTAAACACCAACCAGGAGGGTGGCCAGACGGTCTTTCACCTTCACATGCATGTGCTTGCAGGCAGGGCACTTGCAGGAAAGATGGGCTGACAATTTTAAGCTCAAAGGCCCCTGTAGACTCAATACCAGCCATAAGTTTTAGGGTATAAGCCCCTTTTTTATTCTCTGGCGCAGGGCCTCAAAGAGAGCGATTGTAACTGCCTGGCCTGCGTTAAGGGAGTTTATCCTTCCCCTCATGGGTATGTGGCAGAGCACATCACACTCTCTTCGTAAAAGCCTTCTTATACCCCTTGCCTCACCACCCACAACGAGGGCTGTATCCATCGTCAGGTCCACATCGTAGATGGAACTTTCTGTGTCTGCCTCAAGCCCCACAACCCATACGCCCTCTTCTTTGAGCATTCTTACAACCCCTGTGAGGTTGGTTGCAATGGCTATGGGGGTGTGTTCTGTGGCACCTGCAGAGCTCTTTACCACAGCTGGTGTAACATGAGATGCCCGCCTTCTGGGAATTATAATGCCATGCACACCCGCACAGTGGGCACTCCTTACAATGGAGCCAAGGTTCTGGGGGTCTTCTATGGAATCAGCGATGAGGATTAGTGCCCTCTCTCTGGAGCCCTTCCAGACCTCCACAATATCCTGTGGCTCTCTGTAGGGAAAACCTCCCCTTACAAGGGCCACCACACCCTGATGGGCAGAACTTCCAGCAATGGAGCCCACCTTGTGTCTGTCCACACGCTTTATCTCCACGCCAAGCCCCATGGCAGTCTGTTCTATCTCCCTTATGATGGGGTCTTCCCTTTCTTTCAGGATGTAGATGGTCTTTATTTTTTCCGCGGTCGCAGACCTCAGGGCCTCTCTTACAGGGTTTATGCCGTAGATGGTTCTCATGGCACCACGGGTATGCCCCTTTTAAGGTTCTCTATATTCTTTTTTGTCTCCTCAAGTTTTTCCCTCTCACCCGTGAGGGTATAAAGCCTCAGCAGATGCTCCTGTATACGAAGCATTGCCTGGGTGTTGAAAGCAGGTGTGCGCATGAGGGCATCCTTGAAAAGCTGTTCCGCCTCCTTTAAGTTACCACGCTTCATCTCTATAACCCCCAGGGAGTCAAGATATATGTAGCTTCTGAGCGGGTCAAGTGTGAGCCCCCTGGATATGGTCACATAGGCATCGGTGTATCTGCCCGTTTCTATGTACACCCAGCCCAGGTTGTTGTAGAACACCCCGCTCGATGGCTCAAGCTCTATGGCCTTAAGATAAAGCCTTTCCGCCTCTGCGTGGTTGCCCATCTTAAGATACACATTGCCGAGCCCGAAGTAGGCCCGTGCACCTGCTGGGTTCAGCTTCAGTGCCTCTCTGTATTCCCTTATGGCAGGACCGAATGCACCCCTTGCCTCGTATACGACCGCAAGCCTTATGTGCTCTGCGTATGTAAGGGGACTCTCTCTGGAAGGCCTCACAAAATGTGAGCCACAGGAACTGAAAACAAGCACCCCGGCAGAGAGAAGTATTAGCACTAACCTGCGGGTTCTATAAGAAGGGTTGCAAAGCCTGTCCTCTTCCATATCCTTTCAAGCGTTTTGTAGGGGATAAACTCTGGATGGGCCTTCCCTGAATGGACTATAACCCCATCCCTTGAATCGTCATAGCCTGTAACCACCATGAAGTGTCCCACCCTGACACCACCCACACCGAGGTCAACGAATATTACGGGCGGAAGGTTTCTTTTAAGCTTATCCCTCAGGTCTTCTATGGAGCCCCTGTAGTAGGTTGCACGGAGCCCCCTTTTTTTTGCGTACAGTAGCATATCTATTGCAAGGCTACCACCGAGCCTTTTGGTGGAAAGCTCCCTGGCTATATCATCGGGCTCTGCCCTTATGCCGTGATACTGAAGCACCATGGCAAGGGCAGTGGGCCCGCATTCAAGCCTTTTCTGTGTGTATAAGGGGACTCCTTCTATAAGATGGCCTTCAAATGCGTCACCAGGGGAAAACCTGTATCCTGTGGCCACACAGGATGCAAGAACACCTGCACACACAAAGACAACAGCCCTCAAAAGAGCAGGCTTCATAAGAGGATGGTCTTTATGTTAGTCCTTCTCTATGACTATCTTGTGGTCTGTAAGGTGCAGTATCACGAGAACCAGTATGGCTATTATAAGAAGCCCTATGATAAGCCCAAGGCCATCACCACCAGGATAGAGCCCTTCAATGTTCTGGGCAAAACTGTGGAGTTCTTCATCTGTGAGGGCATTGAGTTTCGAATGTATCTCTTCCTCTGTGAGGCCGAACTCCTTGAGGCGCTCTTTGACCACCTTGGTCTCAAGCACACGCTGAATCTTTGACATGTCCTCTGTCCTCAGTGAAGAAAGCTCACTGGATGTTACCACATAGGCCATGGTCTTTGGAGGAAAGAGATTCAGTGCAAACATGAATGCCACCAGATAGAGGGCAACAAACCTCAGAAGCCTTTTTTTCATCTCACCGCCTCCTTTCTGCGAGGGTTTTTATAAATAAATCACAAAATCTCACACGCTGTCAATACCGAAAAAAGGCTTTCAAAAAGGGCTGTATGATGATATAGTAGAAAGAACAGCTTATTTTAACCTAAGGAGGCAGATTATGCTCAGAGGTATAATACTCATGGTGACGGTAAGTGTGCTGTTTGCGGGTGGATGCTCTGCAGAGGGTGACAGGGCTGGCAGGAAAGAGGGCTCCACTGCTGTGGATACCATGCAGGCACAGGGTGGCTCAAAACTGCCCGAGGGACACCCCGCAGTCAACACAGGCGGTGGTATCATGATAAAACACGGGGGTGTGAAAACCCAGAGACAGGTGGTTGTGAGCGAGGAGGTCAGGGCAAGGTGGAAGTCTGTGGAGCTTGAGATTACAGACCGCAAACTCAACACAAAGGATATTGTGAAGGTGGAGATAGGTAAAGAGATTCCTCCTCAGCTTTATCAAGCTGTGGCTGAGATTCTAGCTTATGTATATCAACTTAACCAGGAGAAGTTAAGAAGGGTATCTCAGCAATTAGGTCCAGCATTCTCTTGAAAAGTAAGAGGATAATATGAACGTTCATCAAGAACAGCCTTTAAACCAAATTCAAGAACGCAGTGATATTATTTTAGCCGTAGCAATC
>JALUQR010000145.1 GCA_027017505.1 bacterium | reverse complement strand
GGTAGTAGAGCATGGGCTCGCCAATCATGACCACCTTTACATTCAGCGGTATGGGGCTTGGCTTAAGTGTGGTGGCAGATACAAGTCTGTACTGCTCCCACACATCTTCTATGCGCACCTCGCCGTTCTTTATGGTGCGCTTAAGTGCGTCGTAAACAAATATGTTGCGCAATATATCAAGGGCATTCACCACAAGGTATCCACCATTTGCCCTGTGTATGGAGCCTGCCTTTATCATAGTAAAGTCTGTAACCGCCACACCGTACTGGAACCTGTACTCTATCTTGCCGAATAGGTTGTAGTATGTGGGGTTTGTCTCCACCACCACAGGGGCACCCTTGGTATCTTTGTTGTTTACAATGAGGTTTATCTTGTAGCGCTCGAAAGAGGGCTCTGTCTTTGGCAATTTTATACCGAAGGGTGTTATCTCCTCTTTAGGTCTGAAGGCATCTATGTTTCTCAATATATCCTCTCTCACCTCTTCAAGGTAGGCCACAAGGTTTTCGAACTCTCTGTACTTTTCGATCAGCTCGTTTATCAGAGGGTTCACCACATACTGGACAACCTCTCTGTCGAGGGCGTCTATGCGTTCTTTGGTCTCCTTTTCTATGTTTCTTGCCTCCCTTACCGCATCGTTGAGTCTTTCCTGAAGGAACCTTGAGTTTTCGTCTATCTCGTGTCTCTTTTCCCTGGGCAGTGCGTCGTATTCTTTCTGGCTCAGGGGTCTGCCGTCTTTTCCTGCGGGCACCACGGCAAGCCCTGCAGGCGTCTTTTTAAGAAGGAATCCCCTTTCTGATGCCAGTTTCTCAAGCCTCTGAAAGAGTGCCCTTGTGCGTTCCTGCTGACCTTCGAGTATCTCGTCACGATGTCTCTCGTAGTCCTTGCTTTCGAACACCCTGGGTATGTTCCTTCTAAGTGCCTCTATGAGCTCATCCATGTCATCCCTTATGGCACTGCCCTTTCCAGGGGGCAGATTTATGGCACGGGGTCTGTCAGGGTCATGGAAGTTGTACACATAGCACCAGTCATCTGGCACCTTCTCGTGTTTTGCCTTCTCTTCCAGCCGTTCCTTCACTATGGATGTTCTTCCCGTGCCACTTTCACCGAGCACATATATGTTGTATCCCTGCTCTGTAAGGCCAAGACCGAAGTCAAGTGCCCTCATGGCTCGCTCCTGGCCTATGACATCGTGAAGTGTGGGAACCTCATCTGTGGTGGTAAACCCGAGCTCATCGGGATTGCATCTTTTCAAAAGCTCTTCTGGTTTAAGGGGTTCTGCCATATTTGCTCAATACCTCCTCTCGGTGATATACGGTTACATCACCTCTTGGTAGTATAAAGGATATACACTCTTCGGGCAAGTGTTTCATGGGGTTTAAACCTCTGCTGTGGGGTCATCTATTCTGTGAACATGCATCGTTTTTTCCTTTAAGAGCTCTTTAAGGAAGGACTCACCCCTTCTTATCCCCTCAACGCCGAAGTACTCTGCAACTGTTCTTGCCACATCAGCCAGTGTGGCCCTTGTGCCAAGGTTTACACCCTCTCTGAGCCCTCTACCGTAGACCATAAGGGGCACATACTCCCTTGAGTGGTCTGTGGACGGGGTTGTGGGGTCACATCCGTGGTCAGCGGTTATGATGAACATGTCCTCTCTGGAGAGTTTCTCCATTACAGAGGGTAATAGGTGGTCCACTTCTTCGAGTGTGCGGGCATAGCCCTGCGGGTCGTTTCTGTGTCCGTAGAGGGTATCGAACTCTCCGAGGGTTGCAAGAAAGAAGCCCCCTTCAGAGTCTGCCAGGGCTTCTGAAAGCACGGTCAGTATTTCTCTGCTTGTGTGTGCCCTTATGGTGCGGGTAAATCCCCTGTGTGCGAATATATCGTCCACCTTGCCCACACCCACAACATCTACTCCAGCCCGAGAGAGTAGCTCCAGCAGTGTCTGCTCTGGCGGGGGTATGGAAAAGTCCTTTCTTCTTTCTGTTCTTACAAATCTTCCGTTTTTAGTGATAAACGGGCGTGCTATGACCCTGCCCACATTGTACTCGTTCAAAAGCCTTCTTGCCTTCCTGCATATACGGTACAGTTCCTCAGGTGGAATGAGCTCTTCGTGTGCAGCTATCTGGAAGACACTGTCCGCAGAGGTGTAGACGATGAGTTTGCCTGTCCTCAAGTGTTCCCTGCCGAGCAGTTTTATTATCTCTGTGCCTGATGCGGGTTTTGCCCACAGGTAGTCATAGCCTGTCTCCTCTTTAAACCTTTTCATAAGCTCCTCCGGGAAGCCCTCTGGAAAGGTGGCAAAGGGTCTTTCCACTACCACACCCATGAGCTCCCAGTGTCCTGCGGTGGTGTCCTTTGCAGGCGAAAGTGGCATCATTCTGCCGAAGGATGCAATGGGGCTTTCTGCGGGTCTGATGCTTTCCACCCCTTCTATGTTGCCGAGTCCCAGGCGGGCAAGGTTTTCCACCCTTATTCCACCAACAGCCCTTGCGGTGTTATCAAGCGTGTGGCTGTGCTGGTCTCCATAGAGGTGGGCATCTGGCAGGGCTCCCACCCCGAGGCTGTCTATAACAAGTACCACCGCACGCCTGCTCATACTTAAAACTTATCAGCAAATCCCCTTTATTACAAGTCTTTAAGTTGCCCTGCCAGTTAGTTTATAGTAAGATTATCCCTATGCCAGGGGTTCTAACACGCTACATACTCAGAGAGCTTGCCACAGGCTTTGCCCTTGCGGTGCTTGTGCTCACCCTCACCTTTCTTCTCGGAAGAACCCTGACGATTGTAAGGCTCATACTGGAATACAGGCTTGGTGTGGGCTTTGCCCTCTCTTTTGTAAGCTACATACTGCCATCCTTTCTCATATATGTACTGCCTGCCTCGCTTCTTGTGGCTGTGCTCACCACATTTACCAGGATGAGCTTTGATAACGAGATCGTTGCAATAAAGTCCTCAGGCGTAAGTCTGTGGAGGATAGCAAGGGCTGTGTTTGTTTTTGCGTGTGTGGTGTATGTTATAACCCTTCTGGTGCACCTGTATCTGTATCCCTGGGGTAACAGTAGCGTCAGAAGGCTTGCCTACGAGCTTGCAACAAGAAAGACCACACAGTCGCTTAAGGAGAAGAGATTCTACAACCACTTTCAGAACATAATCCTCTATGTGGACCACATTCCCGCAGGCAGTGACAGGCTCATGGGTGTGTTTCTCCTCGAAAGAGAGGAGGATGGCTCTAACCTTGTGGTTGTTGCCAGGGAGGGAAGATTCATCCACCTTGAAGACCAGATGACGCTTCTATTTGAGCTCAAGGATGGCTCCATCCACAGGACTGTTGCAGGGGGTGAATACAATCTTGCAAGTTTTTCCACCTACACGGTGGAGCTTGAGCTCAAAGAAGGTATAGTTCGAAAGAGCAGAAAGGGCAAGGAGTTTTATCCAGGAGAGCTTTTAAGTGTGATAAGGGAGAAGAAACTGCGGGGTGAACCCACGGTAAGGTTTGAGATAGAATTCCACAGGATGTTCTCCCTGCCAGCGTCTGTGTTTGTGTTTGCCCTTATAGGTGTGCCCCTGGGCATACAGAGGGTAAGGTCTGCAAGGTTTACGGGGTTTGGCATCTCAATAGGTGTGCTGGTGGTGTATTATCTTCTGGTAAAGGCCTTTGAGGCAGGGGCCCTTACCGGCAGTATACCTGCCTGTGTTGCACCGTGGGGTGCAAACATAGTGCTTGGAGGCTGTGGTGTGTGGATGTTCATGAGGGCGGTAAGGGAAAGGCCTGTTGAGCTTGTAACAGCGGTGGAAGGGCTGATAATGGGGCTGTGGGAGCGTGTATCAAAACTGGTGAGGATGTAAAGCGGTGAGGATACTTAAGCGTTACATACTTGCAGAGTTTCTGCGGATATTTCTTCTCACCAGCCTTTTTCTGCTCTCCCTCTCTATGGTGGTGGATGTTGTGGAAAGGGCAGATGAGCTTTTAAGCAGGGCACTTCCCACAGGTGTTATTGTAACATACTTTCTTTCAAAACTACCCCGCATATTCATCCAGATACTGCCCGTGTGTGTGCTCCTTTCTGTGTTCATATCTCTGGGGCTTCTGTGCAGGAACTCAGAGCTTACAGCCATGAGGACATGTGGCATAAGGCTTGTGGGGCTGTTCACCCCGCTTATGGTCTTTGGGTTTGTGGCCTCTCTGTTTGTGATGGTTCTTGGCGAAACACTGCTACCACTGGCCCAGAAGAAGCTCCTCTCCATAGAGAGGAAATGGCTTGGAAGAGACGGCATAGCCCATTTTGGCGCAGAGGGTGCCTGGTTCATAAAGGACAGCAGTATATACAACATACGCAAGCTCGAACTTACAGAGGGGGTTCTTGAGGGGGTGAGAATCTACACCATCGAGAGACCCTTCAGGCTGGTAAAGAACACCTCTGTAAAGAGGCTTGTCTGGAAGGACGGGCTCTGGCACGCAGAGGATATAACCACATGGTACTTTACAGATGGTCAGCAGGTGCGCAAGGAATACTCGCCCACTGGCACTGTGGACCTTAAGGCCCCTGAAGAGCTTGTATCACTTGAACAGGGCTACGAGAACATGACAATCACAGAGCTTTCAGACTACATCAGAACCCTTGCCATCGATGGCTACGATACCTCCCGTTACAGAACAGAGCTCTACATGCGATTCACCCTGCCCTTTGTAAACCTCATAATGGTGTTCCTGGGTATTCCCTTTTCCATGAGAACCGGCAGAGAGGGTGGCCTTGGAGCAGGTGTGGTTGTGAGCATCCTTGTGGGTTTTTCCTACTGGATAGTTACAGGTGTTGCCAGAACCCTGGGCGAGACAGGCACCCTTCCACCCCTGGTGTGTGCCCTCTTTCCTGATGTGCTCTTTCTTGCGATAGGGCTGTTCATGTTCGGTTATGTGAGAGAGTAGCTATGTTTCTCCTGCCATCTCCCTGTTGCGTGGCCTTATCACCCTTATGAAGAGCTCTTCAAGCTGGGCGGGGTCAACCTCTGATGGAGCCCCTGTCATGGGACAGTACGCCCTCTGTGTCTTTGGAAAGGCTATAACATCCCTTATGGACTCAGTGCCTGCCATTATGGAGACCAGTCTGTCAAGGCCAAAGGCTATTCCACCGTGGGGTGGTGCCCCATAGGAGAGGGCTGTGAGCAGAAAACCGAACTTCTCTTCTGCCTCCTTTTTTGATATGCCCAGAAGCTCAAACACCCTCTGCTGTACCTCTCTTGTGTGTATCCTTATACTGCCACCTCCTATCTCCTCTCCGTTAAGTGTCAGGTCATAGGCCTTTGCCCTGACCTCAAGCGGAGATGTGGAGAGCTTTTCCATGTCCTCATCACGGGGTGCTGTGAAGGGATGGTGTATGGAGACAAGCCTCTTTTCTGTTTCATCGTACTCGAACATGGGAAAGTCCACAACCCAGACAAAGCTGTAGACACCTTCTTTTACAAGCCCCATCCTTTCTGCCACCTCACACCTTACACGCGAGAGCACATGGTTTACCACCGCCTCTGTGTCAGAGCAGAAGAGCAGAAGGTCTCCCTGCTTTGCACCGAGCTCTCTGGCTATACCCTCTTTTTCCTCCTCTGAGAGGAACTTTGCAATGGGTGACTGCCAGCCCTCTGCTGTAAGCTTTACCCATGCAAGCCCCTTTGCACCAAGGCCCTGGGCAAGCTCTGTAAGTTCATCCAGCTCTTTTCTTGAAAACCTCGCCCCCCCATCCACACATATGGCCTTAACGATGCCACCCTTCTCTATGGTGTCTCTGAAGACCTTAAAATCAGAGCCCCTTACCACACGGGTTATCTCCTTAAGCTCAAGTGAGAACCTCACATCAGGTGTGTCTGTGCCGTAACGGCAGATTGCATCCTGATAGGTGAGCACAGGAAACGGCAGGGTAAGTTCCACCCCCAGGGTATCCCTGAAGATGGCACAGATGAGCTCCTCCATTATGCTCATAATCTGCTCTCTATCAATAAAGCTCATCTCCACATCTATCTGGGTGAACTCGGGCTGACGGTCTCTTCTTAAGTCCTCGTCCCTGAAACAGCGGGTAATCTGAAAGTATCTGTCAAAACCTGCAACCATAAGTATCTGCTTGAATAGCTGTGGGCTCTGTGGCAGTGCGTAGAAAAGGCCCGGGTTGAGTCTGCTGGGCACAAGAAAGTCCCTTGCACCCTCGGGGGTGCTCTTTGTAAGCACCGGGGTCTCTATCTCTATAAACCCTCTGTTTGAGAGGAACTCCCTTGCACTCATGCACACACGGTGTCTCAGGATGAGGTTTTTCATAAGGGAGGGTCTTCTCAGGTCCAGATACCTGTACTTGAGCCTTATCTCCTCGCCCGCATCTGTTTCGTCCTCTATTATAAAGGGTGGTACCTCTGATTCGTTTAGAATCCGCAGTTCCTTTACCCTTACCTCCACCTGGCCTGTCTTGAGGGCAGGGTTTACCGTGCCCTCAGGTCTTCTCACTACCACACCCTTTACCGCTATGACGAACTCGTTTCTCAGCTGGTGTGCCTTCTGGTGTGTCTGGGGGGAATCCTCGGGGCTGAAAACCAGCTGTACCACGCCCTCTCTGTCCCTTAAGTCCACGAACACAAGCCCACCGTGGTCACGCCTTCTCTGAACCCATCCCATAAGTACAAGCTCTTTTCCCACATGCTCCTCTGTAACCTCTCCACAGTAAATGGTTCTCTTCCATCCTCCAAGCCCTTCAAGCCTCATAAATACCTCCCTGGGGGTGCAGGATTTCCTCAAAAGATTGAATCTTTATACCATATGTAAGTGTGGTTTGCAATTAAAGAGAGGGGCTCTGCGGGGGGCTATTCAACCCTTGTTGCGTATACATCCCTCAGGTACTTACCATCGTGTATTCCACCGATAAGGTATATAACATCCCTGTATGCCACCATTACAGCCCTTTTCATCTTCAGGGGAAGCCTGAGCGTTTTCTTCCACTGCGAGAGTGTGCCGTCGGTCTTCATGGAGGCACTCTCTATATGGTGTGTGTCCTCGCCTCCGCCCACATAAATCCTGTCTCCTATGACTGTTGCGGACAGTCCATACCTTGGGCTTGAAAGTGGCATGAGGGTCTGCCACTCTCTTAGTGTGCCATCGGCCTTGAGCTCTGTAAAGAACACATCCCTCAGCCCACCCCTGTGGGTTCTTCCTCCTAAAAGGTATATATGGTCTCTGTGCTTTATGGCTGTGTGCATGTAGGATGGCCGGGGCAGATGTGCCACCACCTGCCATCTACCAAGGCTTCCATCGGGCATTATCCTTGCCCTCTCGATTGTTCCGAGCAGGTTTTCTCCGTATCCACCTATTGCGTATATGTAGCCACCAGAGACTATCGCTGTCACACCGAACCTTGGTGTTGTAAGCCTGTTTTCTTCCAGAATCCATTCGCCAAGGCTTCCGTCACTTCTTATTCGTGCCCTTTCCACTGTATCCAGTGGTTTGCCATCCTTACCGCCTGCCCCACCTATCACA
This sequence comes from bacterium, assembly GCA_027017505.1. Taxonomy (GTDB): domain Bacteria; phylum Desulfobacterota; class GWC2-55-46; order GWC2-55-46; family DRQE01; genus DRQE01. Next base: position 2,816 of record JALUQR010000145.1, on the reverse strand, counting down.
TATATGTATCTGTTGAATGCGACAACACCTGCGTACACCCGTTCTATGTTGAGCGGGCTTGAGCCCTTCCACTCCTCTATGGTGCCATCTGCCCTTATGGTGGTCCACTCACATTCTCTAAGATAGCCATCCTCACCCATGCCTCCTATCACATATATCCTGCTTCCCCTGGTTATTGCAGAAAACCCCCTGCGCGGTTTTAAAAGTGGCTCAAGGCTTTCCCACTGACCACCCCTTATACCACCAGTTTCAATGCCCTCTGAACAGCCCTGCAGGGTGCACAAAACTGTAACCATCACTATCAGATATGACCATATTTTCTGTGTCATACCATGACACCCCAAAACAGTTCTCCCCTTCAGAACAAAAAAACCCCGGGTCTTTTGTGTTGAACCCGGGGCACCATCACCCCACAATCAAGGCAGTGAAATCTCAAGATGGTATACTATATTGTCAGTGAATAAATGTCAAGCACAACCTTTATCTGTTAACGAATGAGGTAAACCGTAAAAAATTTGAGTGGGAATTCCCGGGAAAGACCAGAAGTAAGCGGGATTTTTCAAACATCGTTCGAATCTTGGAGGTTCACAGCAACAGGGCATCTCATACTCCACCCTCAAAAATACCGCTGGCCTGTTTTCTGTGAACCCCTCTCCATTGCTTAGGTAAAAAAAGAAATATCGGAGACTTCGTAAGATGTGTAAGTGGCACGGGCCATGCGGAACGGGAATTTTTTGCTGGTTATCTCAATTTATTGCCTGGAATTATCTTCATTCGCTTTCGGACTGGTTGCTGAGCCGGTGTGATACCTGCCACTTTCAAGGGCCTTTTTAAGGCGTTTCATCTCCTCGAGTCTTCTCTTTATAGCCTCGTCTTCTGGGCGCAGTTTGTATGCCCTTTCCTGATTTTCCACCGCCTTTGTGAAGTCTCCCTTAAGTGCGTACACATTGGCAAGGGTTGTATAGAGGTCCACAATGTTGGGTTTCTCCTCTATGGCCTTTTCCAGTTCTTCCCTTGCCCTGTCGTATTCCTTTACCACTATGTAGAGTGTTGCAAGCTCGAATCTTTTAAGCCAGTTTTTCTTCTCCTCCGGGAGTTTTTCCATCTCCTTTATGCGTTCCCCTGCCTCCAGCTTCAGTTTCACCCTGTTTATCATATCCTTCAGGTGTTCTGCCTGTGGAGACACCTTCAGTGCCTTCTGCCACACATCTATGGCTGACTGGAGTCTGCCAAGCCTGTAGTAGGCCATACCCAGGGTCTCGTACATCCTGTAAAAATCGGGGTTAAGGGTTATACCTGTCTCGAGAACAGGTATGGCGTCCTCTGGTCTGCCAAGGTGAAGATAGCCAACGCCCAGCTTGTAGGCCATCTGCCAGGTCTGCTCTCCTGCCCTGAACCTTCTTTCAAGCTCTTCCACCTTGCCTTTAAGTTCCTCAAGGGAGGTGTACTGTATAATCTCAGGGGCTGACTCTTCTGTTGGAAGAAAATGCCACACCCCTATTACAAAGAAAGCCATAAAAGAGGCAAGCATGGTTGCAACTATAACCTTCCTCATACCCTGTCCATCACTTTTTACTGATTGTGGCACTTCTGACAGACATTGCGGAGCATACCTGTTGATGCGTTGTAGGCGCTGTCCATGTTGATGTTGCCACTGGAGTCCACATAGACCAGGTTGGAGTGATCCAGCGAGGGATCAGTGGCGTAGTTTGGATTACCACCACCATGGGCGTAATGACAGGTCAGACAGAAGGGCTGTTCATTGCCGTCTATTGTTTCGGTTCCATAGCTGTCTGGCTCCACATAGCGTGGTCTGCCCGTCATGGCGGTATCTGTCCATGTGGCGGTATCTGCGTGGAGGTTGTTGCCAGCCATGGTTATATTTATATCTCCCACGGGATGCCTCACCCAGGGAGAACCAGTGTTGGTATCTCCTGCACCAACACCTGCGGATGCAACTCCACCAAGGTCTGCATCTCCACTGAGGCCAAAGAACCTGGTGTGACACTTGCCACACCACTCTGCAAGCCTGTTATAGTCCCTTGAGCCTGTCTTGTAGAACTTCACACTGCTCCTGTAGTATTTGACGAGGTTGTCCGCAGAGTCTGTGGTGTTGTCTATATCACATGGGGTTGGCTCTCCTGTGGAACACACCCCGCCGTCAAGGCTGTAGCTTATAATGAGCCCTGCTGACTCGTTATCGTTGGATGGGTTTCCAGGGTCATACCTTAAGTTTCTGTAGTTTTTGTTTCCATGCTGGTCGTGGCAGTAAAGACAGTTAAATGTGGCGCTGTATCGTGTGATAACCCCGTTCCAGTCCACAACCGCGGTGTCAGCACCTGGTGGAAGTATGGTTGACACATCTGTCCCCATGCTGTGGCGGTTTGCCTCGTTGGTGTAGTTAAGATGGGCGAAGTCCCCTGCAGAGGGCGTATACCCCAGGGTGTTGTTCCAGACATCAGGCGGGGTGGGATTGCTCATACCAGCAGAGTTGTCCTGATGACAGTAAAGACACAGGTTCAGTATGCTCGATGCCCTGAGAAGCTTGGGATACACGGCCGCAGCACCACCGTATATGAGGGATTGTCCACCCTGTGTGCCGTGCATCGTGTGACACTGACTGCAGGCAAGGGTCTCCTCGCCCGTTATGGTCTCCTCACTCGATGCATGATACAGACCTGCATTACCTGACTGGATAGCCAAAAGAATCAAAAAAAAGGAGAAAAAAATATAGGACAATCTCAGAGAACCACTCAGATATGGAACATTTCTTCTGACTCTTCTCACCTTCCACCAATCCCTTCAACCTAAAGCAC
>JALUQR010000144.1 GCA_027017505.1 bacterium | reverse complement strand
GTAAGAATAGAGGACATACTCGAGAGGGTTGCCTCTTACAATCCCTCTGCGGACCTTGATGTGATAAAGCAGGCCTATATTTTTTCTGCAAAGGTCCACAAGGGGCAGACCCGTATCTCAGGAGAGCCCTATCTTGCACATCCCCTTGCGGTGGCAAAGATACTCACAGAGCTTAAGATGGATGTAAACGCTGTTGCAACAGGGCTACTGCACGACACCGTTGAGGACACCTTCACCACCATAGAGGAGATAAAGGAGTTCTTCGGCGAGGAAATAGCAAACCTTGTGGATGCCCTTACAAAGCTCAATCACATATCCCAGTGGAAGAAAGAGGATGTTGAGGCGGAAAACTTCCGAAAGATGCTTCTTGCGATGGCAAGGGACATAAGGGTGGTGCTCATAAAGCTTGCAGACAGACTCCACAACATGCGCACCCTCTCGCCCCTGCCCAGGGAAAAGCAGAAAAAGATAGCCCAGGAAACACTCGACATATACGCCCCACTTGCAAACAGGCTGGGTATAGGATGGATGAAGACAGAGCTTGAAGACCTCTCGTTTAAATACCTCGAGCCAGAAAGATACAGAAAACTCAAGGAACTAATAATAAGAGAGGAAAAGGAAAAGGAAAGATACATCACCGTTGTAACCGAGCTTCTTCGTGAGAAACTTGCGGAACACAAAATAGAGGGAGAGATAAGCGGTAGACTCAAACACCTCTACAGCATCTACAGAAAGATGGAGGAACAGGGTGTGGACTTTGAGAACATATACGACATCCTTGCGTTCAGGGTTATAGTCAACACTGTGCGTGATTGCTACTCTGTGCTCGGCATAGTGCATTCCCTGTGGAAGCCCCTTCCCTGGAGGTTCAAGGACTACATAGCCCTGCCAAAGCAGAACATGTATCAATCGCTTCACACAACCGTGGTTGGTCCAGAGGGCAAGAGGATGGAGATCCAGATACGCACAAAGGAGATGCACAGGATAGCAGAATACGGCATAGCAGCCCACTGGAAGTACAAGGAGGGCAAGCCCCACACCGCTGACAAACACGAGCTCAGCTTTGCATGGATACGACGCATACTCGAATGGCAGAAGGACCTTAAGGACTCCTTTGAGTTTCTTGAGACCCTCAAGGTGGACCTCTTTCCAGAGGAGATATTTGTCTTCACCCCCAAGGGTGACATAAAGGTGTTTCCCGCAGGTGCCACACCAGTGGACTTTGCCTATGGAATACACACCGATGTGGGGCATCACTGTTCAGGTGCAAGGGTGAACGGAAAGATGGTGCCCCTTACATACAGACTGCAGAACGGCGATGTGGTGGAGATAATAACCTCTCCACACCACAAACCGAGCAAGGACTGGCTGAAGTTTGTGGTAACCTCAAGGGCAAAGACCCGCATAAGAAGATGGATAAAGACAGAGGAAAGGGAAAAGAGCATTGCCCTCGGCAGAGAAATATGCGAAAAGGAGCTTAAAAAACATAACCTTGAGTTCTCAGAGCTTTTAAAGTCTGGTGAGCTTGAGCGTGTCGCAAGGCTTCTGGGGTTTAACTCCGTAGAGACCCTTCTTGCAAACATAGGCTATGGCAAGATACCCGTAAGACAGCTTCTTACAAAGCTTCTGCCACAGGAAGGGCTTTCCATAAGAAAGAGGCTACCCTCGTTTAAAAGGGTGTTCCAGCGCCTTAAGGGCAAACCCACCAGCGAGGGCATAAAGATACGGGGTATGGATGACATCCTTGTAAGGTTTGCGGGCTGTTGCAACCCCCTGCCAGGAGAACCCATAATGGGACTTATAACCACAGGCCAGGGTATAACCATCCATCATAAGAGCTGTCAGAACATAATAGATGTGGACCCTGAAAGAAGGGTGGACGCAGAGTGGGACAGGGACGCCACGGTGCTGAGACCCGTAAAGATAGAGGTCATCTCGCTTGATGAGAAGGGACTCCTTGCAGAGATGACGGGCATAATAAAAAACGCCGATGCGAACATAACAGGGGCCAACATACGCACCACAACGGACAAACTTGCAGTATGCACCTTTGAGATAGAGGTGCAGGGTGTAGAGCACCTTAACTTTATTATGAAAGAGCTCCGTGGTGTTAAGAAGATAAAGAAGGTTACCAGACTCAAAGACGGAAGGAGGCTTGAATCCCATGAAACAGATTCACACCGCCCACGCTCCAGCACCCTTTGGACCCTATTCACAGGCCGTAAGGGTGGCTAACATGGTCTTCCTCTCCGGGCAGATACCCGCAACCCCTGATGGCAGAATAATCACAGGCCCTGTAAGAGAACAGACCACACAGGTGCTGGAAAACATAAAGGCAATACTTCACGCAGAGGGGCTTGAACTCAAGGATGTGGTTAAAACCACAATATACCTTACAGACCTCTCCCTATTTCACGAGGTCAACACCGTATACGGCGAGTACTTCAGCCCCCCGTATCCTGCAAGAACCACAGTTGGTGTGAGTAGCCTTCCAAAAGGGGTATCAATAGAGATGGATGTTATTGCCCTGGTGGGATGAGCTCAGGCAACCTTTGTTACAGCACCTGACCTTATACACCTGGTGCAGACCCTCATCCTTACAGTCCTTGAGCCCTGTCTTACCCTCACATTCTGCAGGTTGGGGTACCACTTCCTTCGGGTCTTATTGTTGGCATGGCTTATGTTGTTGCCAAACACAACACCCTTGCCACATATCTCGCACCTGTAGGCCAAATCAATCTACCTCCTTTTACTGCTTGACCCTCCTGAGGGTTTCAATCTATACTTTTTAACAGATTCACCTTTACTTTTCAAGCACAAACTTTTCTATGAAGAGACGAATCCTCACAGCGATAATACTTCTAACACTTTCGGTTGTGGTCTTCCGCGGGTTTGTGAGCTTTGCAACCAGTCTTTCCAGGTTCAGGGCAGGTGAAACAGGCAGGGCAGATGCCATAGTGGTGCTCACAGGGGGTGTGGGCAGGGCAGAAGCTGGGCTGAGGCTTTTAAGAGACGGTGTTGCAGAGATTCTCATACTGAGCGGTGTGGACAAAGATGCAGACACAGAGAGCATATTCCTTGAGCCCCTCTCACCGGAAGAAAAATCACGAATAATCCTTGAGAAGAACTCAACCAGCACACTTGAGAACGCCCGTGAGATAAGAAGACTTGCCCGAAGGCTTCATCTTTCCTCCATAGTGCTCATAACCTCCGTGTATCACATGAGGCGTGCCCAGTTTATATTCAGAAAGACCCTCCCCCCTGCCATAACCATAAAGCTGTATCCTGTGGAAAGTCCCAACTTTGACAGCCAGAGGTGGTGGAGGGGAGAGGGTCTTTTCATCGTAACAGGTGAGTTTCTCAAGTACTGGTGGTATCGCCTGACACTTTAGCTTCTCCGTTTGCTTAAATCTCTGTGGACTCCCCTGGCTCAAGGCATCTTACCTCAACACCCAGTTTTTCAGCACCCTCTTTGAAGACATTCGGGTCCTGCTTTATCACATCGAATGTGTTGTAATGCATGGGTATTGCGACCTTTGGTTTTATGAATTCCACCGCCTTTATGGCATCCTCCACACCCATGGTGAAGTTATCGCCTATGGGAAGAAGTGCACAGTCCACCCCGCTGTAGAGCGACATATCGCTGAAAAGCCCTGTATCGCCTGCATGGTATACGCTCCTGTCATCCATGGTTACAACGAATCCACAGGGGTTTCCAACGGTGCCAGTGTCTGTGGTGGAGCCATGGAATGCCTGTGTGAGTTTCACCCTTCCGAAGGGAAAGCTGAAGCTACCGCCTATGTGCATGGGATGTCCCTGTGGAGCACCCTTGGTCTGGCAGTAGTTGACAAGCTCGAATGTGCCTATGACAGGGCAGTTGTTGTTCTTTGCTATCTCCACCGCATCGCCAAGGTGGTCAAAATGGCCATGGGTTACAAGCACGGCGTCCACCCTCACATCCTCTGGCCTTATCTTTGCCAGGGGGTTGTCCTTAAGAAACGGGTCTATTATGACACTGCCACTGTTTCCCTCAATTATAAAGCAGGCGTGTCCCTGGAAGGTTATCTTCATCTGAAAGCACCTCCTTTTTTTCTTTTTCTGTGGTTAATAATTTTATTATCCCATGCCCTCAACATCAATTCCCCTCTCACAGAGCATTGCGGTTGTAACCCCCATGCCATCAACACTACTGCCAGCCCTCTTTATGTGGTTCACCCCGCATGAGGGGCTACCATCTTTGAGTATGACCTTCGCCACTCCTGCAAGCTCTGCCACCTTCAGCACCTCTTCTGCACCCCTTATAAGACGGTCTGTAACATCGCTTCCATCCTCGCCTATCACCCTTGCCTTACCCTTGAGCACATCCCTGCCATCGCCCCTGTCTATTTCCATCCTTGGCCGTGGGGTGGGCAGTCCTCCAAGCTGTTCGGGGCACAGGGGTATGTAGATGGCATCTCTGGCGTTCAGGAGCTCTTCTCTGAGCTCATCTGTGCCATCGTATCGTGTCTTGAGCCCCAGAAGACAGGCACTGACTATGTAGACCCTTCTATTCATCCCTTACGGTGGGGTTTATGAGCACGCCCTCGCAGAATCTACCGTCTTTTATACGCACCCTTCTGCCCTCAACGGTGAGTCTTCCCTCGCTGAAAAGCCTTATTGCCTCGGGATATATGCGGTGTTCCTCCTGCAGGATTCTCTGCCTGAGTGTTTCAGGGGTATCGTCATCTCTTACGGGCACAACAGCCTGTATTATTATGGGACCTGTGTCCACACCCTCGTCCACGAAGTGCACCGTACAGCCTGAAAACCTTGCCCCCCACTCTATGACCTTTCTGTGCACATCAAGCCCTGGAAAGGCAGGCAGAAGCGAGGGATGTATGTTCATAATCCTCCAGGGAAACTCCCTTATAAACACGGGTGAGAGAATCCGCATGAATCCCGCAAGCACAACAAGCTCAACCCCGCAGTCCTTGAGCACCTCCACAGCCTTTCTATCGTAATCTTCCCTCTTTGGAAACTCCTTTTTGGTTATGACACAGGTTTTGATACCGTGTTTTTTTGCCCTCTCAAGGGCATAGGCCCGAGGGTTGTCACTTAACACCACAGCTATACGGGCATCAAGACTGCCACCCTCTATGGAGTCTATTATTGACTGAAGGTTTGTTCCACTTCCTGAAACGAGCACACCGAGTGTAAGCATCTTTGATTAAGTATACTCCACCCCCTTTCTGCCCCTTTCCACTGTGCCAATAACCACGGCCCTTTCGCCAAGCACCCTGAGCCTTTCCACGAGCTTTTCTTTGTGGTGTCTACCCACAACGAGCACAAGCCCTATCCCGCAGTTGAATGTTCTGAGCATCTCTTCTGTGGATATACCACCCTCTCTTTCTATGAAGTCAAATATGGGCTGGCGCCTCCAGCTTCTGCGTTCAACAACAGCCGTACAGCCAGCAGGCAGTATTCTGGGTATGTTTTCTGTAAGTCCACCACCTGTTATGTGGGCTATGCCCTTTATGGGGAATCTTTCTATAACATCAAGCACCGTTTTCACATATATGCGGGTTGGTTTGAGAAGCTCCTTTTTAAGCGTTGTTCTGAGCCCCCTGGGTTTATCGCCCAGTGCCATGCCGAATCTTTCAAAAAGCAGTTTTCTTACAAGTGAATATCCATTGCTGTGAAGCCCTGATGAGGGTAGCCCCACGAGCACATCGCCAGGTCTTATCCGTGAGCCGTCTATTATATTGCTTCTTTCCACCACACCCACAACGAATCCTGCAAGGTCATAGTCCTCATCCCCGTACACACCTGGCATCTCTGCGGTCTCTCCACCCACAAGTGCACAGCCTGCGAGCTTACAGCCACGGGCTATCCCCCTGATTATGGCCATATCCCTCTCCCTGTTAAGCCTTCCTGCAGATAGATAATCGAGAAAGAAAAGTGGCCTTGCACCGGTTGTAATTATGTCGTTAACGCACATGGCAACAAGGTCTATGCCTATGGTGGAGTGCTCGTTGGCTGTTATGGCAATCTTAAGTTTCGTGCCCACCCCGTCGGTGGAGCTTACAAGCACGGGGTCTTTAAGCCCCAGATGGTTGAGTCTAAAAAGTGATGCAAACCCTCCGATACCTGAGAGCACACCCCTGCTGTGGGTCCTCTCTGCAATCCCCTTTATGAGTTTTACGAATCTTTCCGCCCCTTCAATATCCACGCCTGCGTCTCTGTATGTGAGCCCCTTTTTCATAACACCTTAAGGTAAACCATAAGGTGGGTGAAAAGTCAAACCCTTTCTGCCCTGGCAGATGCGTGTATGATAATAGATGAATATAGATTATGGAATCGCTGTCAGATTCTGTCAACCTGTTTTTAGCATTCAGCCCACCTCTGCGAATTCGAACTTACCGCGCCATCTTTTTCTTATCGTTGCGAGTATGCGTTCTGTCTGCGGGTCCTGGGGTTTATTTTCTATGAATCTCTGTGCCTCCTCCCTTGCGGTTTTAAGGAGCAGTGGGTCTGAAAGAAGCTCTGTGAGTCTACCTTCGGGCATGCCTGACTGGCGTGTTCCGAGAAGCTCTCCTGGGCCCCTTATCCTGAGGTCTTCCTCTGCTATTCTGAACCCATCGGTGGATGTCTCTATAACCTTAAGCCTTCGCCATGTATCCTCTGACCTTGGCTCTGAAAGAAGCACACACAGAGATGGCCTTGTGCCCCTTCCAACCCTTCCCCTTAGCTGATGTAGCTGGGAAAGGCCAAACCTCTCTGCATGTTCTATGACCATTATGCTCGCATCTGGCACATCAACGCCCACCTCTATGACAGTGGTTGAGACAAGAAGGTGTATCCTCTTGTCCCTGAACTGGTGCATGATCTTTTCCTTTTCTTCTGCCCTCATCCTTCCGTGCAGAAGACCCACCCTGAACTCCGGGAACACCTCTTTTTGAAGGTGTTCCTTCATGTTCGTTGCATCCCTGAGGGGCATCTCGCGCGATTCCTCCACCAGTGGATACACTATGTAGCCCTGCCCGCCCTGTTCAAGCTCCCTTCTTACAAGGCTGTAGGCCCTGTGTCTTTCACGCTCGCTGAGAAGTATCGTTCTTACAGGTCTTCTTCCACGGGGAAGCTCGTCTATTATGGATATATCCAGGTCTCCGAAAACGGTCATCGTAAGGGTTCTGGGTATGGGGGTTGCGGTCATAACGAGTATGTTTGGAGATAGAATGGAGCCATCCTGCAGTCTCAGGCCCTTGTCTTTAAGCTCCTTGCGCTGTACCACACCAAAGCGGTGCTGTTCGTCTATCACCACAAGACCCAGTTTTTTAAACTCCACATCCTTCTGTATCAGTGCATGTGTTCCTATAACTATGTCCACATCACCTGAGCGTATCTTTTCAAGATACTCCTCCCTTGTCTTCTTCTTAAGCCCTCCTGTAAGTAGCAGGCTCTTTATGCCCAGCTTTTCAGAGTATTCCCTTGTTGAAAGGTAGTGCTGTTCTGCCAGTATCTCTGTGGGGCTCATGAGTGCGGTCTGCCAGCCACTTTCAACAGCCATGACCATGGCTATGTAGCTTACGATGGTCTTGCCACTGCCCACATCACCCTGAAGGAGCCTGTTCATTGGATGCGTCATGGAGAGGTCTTCCCTTATCTCCCTTATCACCCTCTTCTGTGCGTCTGTAAGTTCAAATGGCAGAAGCTCTGAGAGCCTTTTAAGCAGTCTTCCCTCGGGTCTTATCACCACACCACCTTCCTTCTTTATTCTGCCCTTTTTAAGCATGAGTCCGCACTCAAGGGCAAAGAGCTCATCCATTATGAGGCTTCTCTTTGCGGTCTTCAGGGTTGAAGCCCCAGTGGACTCAGGGTTGTGCAGTATCCTTATGGCCCTTGCAGGGCTTACAAGGCCATGTTTTTCCACCACCTTCTCTGGCATGCCACCCACAAGGCAGTCTGAATACTCATTAACTATCCTTTCCACAAGCCTTCTCAGGCTCTTCTGATGCAATCCCTCAACCTGCGAGTAAACTGGCACAACCCTGCAGAAGTCAGGGCTACAGAGCTCTTCCTCTTCCACAAACTCCACATCGGGGTGTATAACCTCCTTCTGTGCACCGAAGGTTGAAACCTGCCCAAAAAACACAACCCTTCTGCCCTGTCTGTAGGTCTTCTTCATGTAGGGGATTCTGTAGTTGAACCACTTGAGTTTCAGCATACCCGTATCATCACCCACCACAACCTCAAAGACCCTTCTTCTGCGGTAGATGACCTCCCCACAGGCAAGAACAGTTGCACAGGCTGTCTCGTATCTGCCCGGGACAAGCTCTCTTATTTTTTTTATCCTGGTTCTGTCCTCGTATCTTATGGGCAGAAAGTAGAGCACATCCTCCACGGTTTTGAGCCCCTTTCTGGCAAGCTTTCTTGAAAGCCCTGTTCCTATACCCCTTATCCTCTCAAGGGGTGTGTTGAGTGCGTCAACAGCCCTTTCCACAACCCTTTCGTATAGGGCTGTAAGCTCTCCTATTGCCCTCTCTATGGTGGTCTTTTTTCCCTCAAAATCGAGCTCTTCAAACCCCTCAAACAGCCCTTTAAGTGTTCGCAGGGTCTCTTTATCCCTGCTGTCTTCTGCAAGCTCCATGGCGTCATTGCAGAGGGTGAGCACTGGAAGGGCAAGGTTTTTTATGTTGGCCAGTCTGCGGTAGTTGTCCCTTGAGGCAAGCTCAAGGGGTTTTAACATCTTCTCCACCGTTATGTGGAGGGGCTGTTTTGGTGCGTTATACTTCATGGAAGGGAGGAAAGGCTTCTTAGGTTCTTGTCCTCTCAAGGGCCTCTGCGTGGTACTCCTGTATGCTCTTTACGGTGAAATCCTCTTCAAGAAGAGACCTTATGGCCCTTACCACCGCATGTGCACCTGCAACGGTGGTAACATAGGCAATGCCCATGTCCACGGATGTCCTTCTTATGGAATAGGAATCCCTCACGCTCTGGGCACCAAAGGAGGTGTTTATGACCATGTCTATCTCTCCGCTCTTTATGCGGTCCACTATGTGGGGTCTGCCCTCTATGACCTTCAGCACACACTCTGCCTCTATACCATGGGCATTGAGGTAGTTTGCGGTTCCCCTTGTTGCTATTATATGAAAGCCCATCTTTTTAAACTCCCTTGCAACCTCAAGTATCTGTGGTTTGTCCTCATCCCTTACACTTATGAACACATTTCCCTTAAGTGGCAGTTTTGAGCCTGCTGCAAGCTGTGCCTTTGCAAATGCCCAGCCGAAGTCTGTGCCCATGCCCATAACCTCTCCTGTGGACTTCATCTCGGGGCCAAGTAAGGTGTCCACCCCAGGAAACTTTACAAACGGAAAGACCGCCTCCTTTACGGACACATAGGGTGGTGTGAGGTCTCCCTTTATGCCACACTCCTTGAGGGTTTTTCCCAGCATGAGCTTTGTTGCAATCTTTGCAAGTGGAATTCCCACTGCCTTACTCACAAACGGCACTGTTCTTGACGCACGGGGGTTGACCTCCAGTATATACACCACACCGTCTTTTACTGCAAACTGCACATTCATAAGCCCCACCACCCTGAGCCTTCGTGCAAGAAGCGTGGTCTGCCGTTTTATCTCCTCAAGGACATCTTCTTTAAGTGAATATGGTGGAAGCGAGCAGGCTGAATCTCCTGAATGCACACCTGCCTCCTCTATGTGTTCCATAATACCACCTATGACCACATCCTCTCCGTCGGACAGGCAGTCCACATCCACCTCAACCGCTCCTTCAAGGAATCTGTCTATCAGTACGGGATGCTCAGGGGATGCCTCAACAGCCCGCATCATGTACTCCATAAGGCTATCTCTGTCATATACTATCTCCATTGCCCTTCCACCGAGCACATAAGAGGGTCTCACCATAACGGGATAGCCCAGCTCCTCTGCAACCCTTACAGCCTCCTCTGTGCTCTTTGCGGTGCCACTTTCGGGTCTGCGAAAGCCCAGTTGCTCGAGCAGGGTATCGAACCTCTCCCTGTCCTCTGCCATGTCTATGGAATCAGGAGAAGTGCCCAGTATCCTCACACCTGCCCTTTCAAGGGGCACTGCGAGCTTAAGAGGGGTCTGCCCTCCAAGCTGTACTATAACGCCCACAGGGCGCTCCTTTTCAACTATGGATATTACATCCTCGAATGTGAGGGGCTCGAAGTAAAGCCTGTCAGATGTATCATAGTCTGTGGAGACGGTTTCGGGATTGCAGTTTACCATTATGGACTCATAGCCCTCTTCCCTGAGGGCAAAGCTTGCGTGCACACAGCAGTAGTCAAACTCTATACCCTGGCCTATACGGT
>JALUQR010000143.1 GCA_027017505.1 bacterium | reverse complement strand
GGTAGTTTTTCCAACACGCTTTCAGAAGAAACCTTCTTGCAGATTTCTCAGATTTTACAATAACTTCAAACGACTTTATGTCCATACCACCATTCTATTATGGTGGCAAATCTTTTACAATCACCTTTTCTTTTTTATCTGCCTTTTTTGAAATTTTTTAAAAATTTTTAGCAAGCTTACAGAAAGATAGGATTAGATTCTGTGCTGTGGGTTTTTTAAGGTATCTCAAAAATGCTCTGAAAATACATACCACTTAATCTCTGTTATTCCAACCCGTGGAATCAGCCTTGTGGTTCACCATTTAAGGGCAGGTGGGCTGTTATGGGCCTGAGGTCATTAAGGTTACAGGCCCGCCTCTTTATCTAATCGTTCTTCTACTTCTGGCTGTATCTGTCTGAGGGTCAGAAAACAAAGGGCAGGGGCTTTTGTGGTTTCTGTGAGGGGGCTATTTTGCTTGAAGGAGGTAGGCCCTGCCCTTTAAATACAGGTCAACGGGCTTTCCTACTGGGTCTGAAACACACCATCAAGGGTGTTTCTTTCCTCAGGGCTTAAGACCTTTTCCACATCGAGCAGTATTATGAGTCTATCTTCCAGCTTGCCGACTCCGTATATGCAGTCTGTATCCTGCACATTTTCAAAGGCTGGTGGTGGCTCTATCCTGTCTGTGGAGAGTCTCAGCACCTCGGAGACACTGTCCACTTTTAGCCCCACCGTCTTTCCACCTGCATCCACCACAACTATACGCGTATCCCTGGTCTCCTCCTTTGGAGGCATGCCGAGCCTCTTTCTTAAATCCATAACAGGTATGACCTTACCCCTCAGGTTTATCACTCCCTTGATGAAGGCAGGTGCCCCGGGCACCCGGGTTATGTCCATGGGGCGTATGATTTCCTGAACCTTGAGAATATCTATGGAGAACTCTTCTGTGCCAAGGCTGAATGTTACAAACTGCACTATCCCGCTGGTATCAAACTCCTTCATCTCTGTTAACCTCCTACTGCTTTTTTGATTTCCCCGGAGCCTTCCTCTCTGTCCTCTTCTTCCACAGGTTCTCTGGCCACCTCTGTGGTATCTTCAATGCGGAAGGCCTCCACAAGCTTTCTCAGCTGTTCTGCAATCTTACTCATTTCATCGGTTGCAAAGGAGATCTGCTTTATACCATCGGCGGTCTCCACAGATATGCCTGCTATTGAGGAGATGTTCTGGGATATTTCCTCTGTGGTGGCACTCTGCTGTTCTGCTGCGGTGGCTATCTGACGCACCATGTCAGAGACCTTCTCCACACTTGCAACTATGCTTCTCAGTGCATCTCCTGCCTCCTTGGCAAGAGTAACACCCTCTTCAACCTGTTTTGTACCGTTGTGCATGGACCTTATTGCCTCACCTGTTTCCTTCTGTATGGACACTATCATGTCTTTAATCTCCTTGGTTGCCTTTGTTGTTTTTTCCGCAAGCTTTCTTACCTCATCTGCAACCACTGCAAAGCCCCTTCCCTGCTCACCTGCACGGGCAGCCTCTATGGCAGCATTCAGTGCAAGAAGGTTTGTCTGGTCTGCTATGTCGTTTATCACCGCAACTATGTGGCCAATCTCCTCAGAGCTTTTGCCAAGGGCCTCAACCGTGACCGCACTCTTTTTAACAGTATCTGCCACATTGAGCATGCCCTCTACCGCCCTGTCCACAATCTCTCCGCCCTTCTGTGCCATGTCATGGGTCCTTGATGCATACTGACTTGCATCCTGTGAGTTCTTTGCCACCTCTATTACAGATGCACTCATCTGTTCCATGGCGGTTGCAACCTGATTGGTCTGGGCTGACTGCCTGTCAGCACCCCTGGCTATCTGGGCACTTGATGCGGCAAGCTGGTGGGACGCAGATGCTATGTTCTCACTGGTGCTCCTTATCCTGCTTATCATCTGTACAAGGTTGTCCTTCATCCTGTTGAGGGCATCACGCAGGGTGCCTATCTCGTCTGTGCTCGATACCATAAGGGAGTCTACATTGAGGTTCCCCCTGGATATGGCAAGTGCCATGTCAGTTGCCTCTGCAACAGGCCTTGCAATGTAGCGCACAGCCATTATGTAGCCTGCAACAACCATGACCACACCCACAAAAAATAGTGCCACTTCCATGAATATGAGTCTTCTTATCTTGGCACCTGCCATCTCCTCAAATAGCCCCACAGCCCTGTTCATCTCTTTAAGAAGCGGTATGTTGTTTGCCATTATGTAGTCTCTGTGCCCCCTTATCTCCTCTGTCTGCACAACAAAGTCCTTGAGTTTTTTACTCAGCCCCTTCCAGTCCTCTTCAAGCCCTCTGAGAAGCCTCCATACATCTCCACCCTCTCTAACCTCCTTGATGAGCCCACCCAGAGTTGCCTCAAAGCCCTTCATGCTCTCAACCAGTGTGTCCTTTCCCACAAGACCCCTTTCAAACATAACCGAGTTTTTTGCAATCTCCTGAAGTACAATCGCAAGCATTCCAGCCCTTCTTATCTGCCCGCTGGATAAACCCTCCTCTGCCATCACACCGAGCACATCATCTGCCTTCTCAAGCATTGTGTGGCTGTCCTGTATTATGGAGCTGTAGAGGGCATCCCTCTTTTCAATATGTCCCACAACCTCTTCAATGCTGGCCTTAAAGCCCTTCCACATCTGGCTTACCTTCTCAAGCTGAGAGACAATGTGTGTGTCCCTGGTTGCGGGTATACCCCTTCGAGGATCCCCGTTTATAAGGGCAACAAGCGTGCTATCAAAGAGCTCCACCGTGCGGAAAAGCTCCTCCTTCTGTGCGGTGCCCTGCAGAACCGCCATCATCTCCTTTGTCATCTTCTGGGTCAGCATACGCTGTCTGCCAGCAAGGTTTATCACACGACTGTCACTTTCCTGTTTGTTCACACTCCACAGGGTGAGTATGATTACCAGCACCATCAAACCAAGAAAGCTTCCTATGATTATACCCAGTTTGTGTTTTATGCTTATTCCACCTTTCATCTGTATCACCCTCTTTCTCCATGATGTTCTTCCCTGCTGTAAGGGTCCATGTTGAAGACCCTCTCCGTTAGATAAACCTACATAAAATATCGGCAGGATGAGACACAACTTTACCGCTAATTGCTTAATTTTTCTAAACTTTTTTGTATACAAACGGTTACCTCATATCACCATCTTTTCCAGCACTGGTTTATCGAACATCCCTTTTCTTAAACATCAGAGCAAGCTGTTTTCACCCAGGGTATACTCCATGCCGTTGTTTTCCGACCCTTATTTTTTAACCGACCCATAAGGGTGTTTCTTTCGGTAAGGTGGGCAGGGTTTATCCATTGCGGTGGTGTTTTGTTTTTTTATTTATCTGAAGAGCATTTCCGTATAATATGTGTTACGGTAAAGAAGAGATGGTCCTG
>JALUQR010000142.1 GCA_027017505.1 bacterium | reverse complement strand
GAGCTCAAGAAACTGCAGGATGCAGTGCCTCCAGTGGGGTTTTCAGAGGTCAAAAAGGTGGTAGAAAGCTCCTTAAAGATGCCCCTTAAGAAGGCCTTCAGGGAGTTTCAGAGAAAACCCGTGGCAGCTGCATCCATAGCACAGGTCCACTATGCGGTGCTTCACGATGGCACAGAGGTGGCGGTAAAGGTGAAACGCCCTGGTATAGAGGAGGTCATAGATGCAGACCTCTCTGTGATGTTCTTTCTTGCAAAGCTCATGTACAGACATATACCCGCATCCAGGCGTTACAGGCCTGTTGAGGTGGTGGAAGAATTCTCACGGGTTATACACAACGAGCTTGACCTCTCCGTAGAGGGCTCAAATGCAACCATATTTGCCAGGATATTCAAGGATGATCCCACGGTAAAGATACCCACGGTCTACTGGGAGTATACCACACAGGATGTGCTCACCATGGAGAGGGTGGGTGGCATACCCCTGGATGAGGCAGAAAAAATAAGGGAACTCGGGCTGGACATAAAGAGGATAGCAGAGAACGGCATCAGGGCATTCTTCAAACAGGTCTTTGACCATGGCATATTTCACGGAGACCTTCACCCTGGCAACATATTCACCACCGAAGACGGTGTTATAGTGTATGTGGACTTCGGCATCGTTGGCAGACTCGACCGAAGGCTTCGCTACTACCTTGCGACAATGCTCTTTCACCTTGTAAGACAGGACTACCACAGGATGGCCCTTCTGCACCGTGAGATGGGGCTTATAGGAAAGGATGTGGACATATTTGAGTTTGAGAACGCACTGCGTGACATCGCAGAGCCCATTTTCGGAAAGACCCTTGGAGAGATAAACATCTCTGCCCTCCTTATGAAGCTCATACAGACTGCAAGAAGGTTTCAGATGAGGCTACAGCCGAACCTTCTGCTTCTACAGCGCTCGATGGTCATAATGGAGGGTGTGGGCAGACAGATATACCCCGAGATTAACATGTGGGAGGTTGCCCGCCCTCTTATATTTCGCTGGATGCTCAAGGAGAAGTTCTCCCCGCAGAGCTATCTCGAAAAGGGAAGAGAGTTTACCGATGAGCTCACCTCCACGCTCTTTGACCTTCCAGGCCAGCTACACTCACTTCTTACCACAACCCTCAAGGACGAACTCAAGCTGGGCTTCATACACTACGGGCTGGAAGACCTCTCACAGAGTATAAACACCGCAGGCAAGAGCATTGCCACAGGGGTGGTTATAATGTCCCTTGTGGTTGCATCCACCATGGTGCTGGTCTACGAGAAGGGGCCATCCCTTATGGGCATACCATATCTGAGCATAGCAGGGTTCGGGCTTGCAATTGTGCTGGGCATAAGGCTTGCCCTTGCGGGAAAGGAAAAGACCTGGGAGATAGAATAATGACAGAAGAGAGAAAAACACACTTTGGATACAGCCTGGTGCCCGAAGAGGAAAAACAGAAAAGGGTTAACCAGGTCTTCCACTCTGTTGCAGAAAAGTACGACCTTATGAACGACCTTATGAGCCTTGGCATACACAGGCTCTGGAAAAGGGAGGTTGCAAAAAAAACAGGACTGCGGGAAGGCCAGAGCGCCATAGATGTGGCAGGTGGCACCGCAGATATTGCCATACTCCTTGCAGGGCTCGTTGGTGAAAAGGGCAGGGTGGTGGTCTACGATATAAACCACGATATGCTCGAGATAGGCAGAAGAAAGTGCATAGACAGGGGTATTGTAAAACAGGTGGAGTTCGTCCAGGGAGATGCAGAAAGTATAAGCTTTCCTGACAACACATTCCACTGTGCAACCATAGGGTTTGGCATAAGGAATGTAACCCATATCGAGCGTGCACTGGGTGAGATGCGAAGGGTGATAAAACCGGGCGGAAGGGTTGTGTGTCTTGAGTTCTCCCATCCTCTAAACCCGCTCTTCAGGGCACTCTACGACATATATTCCTTTACCGTGATACCCTTTCTTGGAGAGGTTGTAACTGGCAACCGTGGAGCCTATACCTACCTTGCAGAGAGCATAAGGAAGTTTCCCCGCCAGGAGGAATTCAAACAGATGATGCTCTCTGCAGGGCTTAAAAGGGTAAAATACTACAATCTTACGGGTGGCATAGCAGCAATACATGTGGGTGTTAAGATATGAGCTTGCAGGAAAGGCTTACAGAAGGGGTGTTTAAACTCTTACAGCCCTATCTGCGGATTCTTCCCCGCTGGCTTGAGGCAATAGGGGCAGGGCTTTTCATATCCTGTGTGGTGGAAAGCCACCCTGAACTTAAGGAAGAGCTCAAGGCCCTAAACGGCAGGGTCTTTCTCTTTGACGCAAGGGATATAGGAAAAAGGTTCTATCTTGTTATAGAGGAGGGCGAGATAAAGGTTCTTCCCCACTGGCCAGGCCCTCCGCATGTGACCATGCGTGGCAACCTGAAGACCCTGCTGGAGCTTTTCACGGGCAGGGAGGATGCGGACACGGTGTTTTTCTCAAGAAAACTTGAGGTCTCAGGGGATACCGCAAGTGCGGTGCATCTTAAAAATATACTTGCGTCACTCCATTAGGGGCCCTCAGTCAAAGAGTATCTCCTTTATGTTCTTTGCAAATATCCTGTAGGTGCCGAAACTTGTGGTTCCAAAGAGCCTTTCATCCTCATTAAAGGTTATGGCAACCGCCTCACCACTTTTAAGGATTATGCGGAAGTCCACGGTGCCCTCCTCAGACCTGGTTACAAAGACCACCTTCTTTACCTTCTCAAAGGGCACGGTTATGATTGCCCTGCCCCTTCTGCCCTTAAAGTAGACCTCTCCTTCCCAGCTTATGTTCTCACACCTTGTGATTACACCCTGGTCATCGGTTACCATGGCGCTGAAAGAGCTCTCAGGTACGGGCACCTCACCCTCAGGGCTTATGCCCATGCCCACAAGGAAAAACCACAGCCCCACAAACACCAGCACAGAAAAAACAACCCTTACCACAAAAAAACTCCCCCTTTTCACTTGATAATAAGCAATTATGAGCCATAATATAGAAAAAAGTCAAGGGGATAAAATTTTAGCACTCTCACCCTTTGAATGCTAAAAAGGTCTTGACAAACCCCAGAGAGGTTCTTATATTCAATAATACCAAGCCACGAAGAATCCCCAAAAAACTTTAAAAAAGGAGGTATGTTATATGAAGATCAAACCCCTTCATGATCGTGTAATTGTAAAGAGGCTTGAGGAAGAGGAGAAGACAAAGGGTGGCATAATAATCCCTGACACCGCAAAGGAGACCCCTGTGGAGGGCAGGGTGATAGCGGTGGGACCAGGCAGAAAGGACGACAGTGGCAAGCTCATACCCATGGATGTGAAAGAGGGTGACACGGTTATATTCAGCAAGTATGCTGGCACAGAGGTAAAGCTTGAGGGCGAAGAGTACCTCATAATGAGGGAAGACGATATACTCGGCATAGTGGAAAGCTAAGACTTTAATCTTATAAGGGTAACAGGAATTCAAAAAACTTTATAAGGAGGTTGGTTCAAGATGGCTGCAAAGGAAATATCCTTCAGTTACAACGCTCGTAACGCGATTCTCAAGGGTGTTAATACCCTTGCAGATGCGGTTAAGGTAACACTGGGACCAAGGGGCAGAAATGTGGTCATAGAGAAGAGCTTCGGCTCACCCACCATAACAAAGGATGGCGTTACAGTTGCAAAGGAGATAGAGCTTGAGAACAAGTTCGAGAACATGGGCGCACAGATGGTAAAGGAGGTGGCAAGCAAGACAAGCGATGTCGCAGGCGATGGCACAACCACAGCAACGGTGCTCGCACAGGCAATCTTCAGAGAGGGCAGTAAACTTGTTGCAGCAGGGCACAATCCCATGGACCTCAAAAGGGGCATAGAGCAGGCAGTTGACACAGCGGTGGAGGAGCTTAAGAAACTGGCACAGCCCGTAAAGGAAAAAAAGGAGATTGCACAGGTGGGCACAATCTCTGCCAACGGAGATACCACCATAGGCGAGATAATAGCAGACGCAATGGAGAAGGTGGGTAAAGAAGGTGTAATAACCGTGGAAGAGGCAAAGGGTATGGAGACATATCTGGATGTGGTGGAAGGTATGCAGTTTGACAGGGGCTACCTCTCACCATACTTCGTGACAGATGCAGAGAGGATGGAGTGCGTGCTCGAGGACGCCTTCATACTGATACACGAGAAAAAGATATCCAGCATGCGTGACCTTCTGCCACTTCTTGAAAAGATTGCAAAGATGGGCAAACCCCTTCTCATCATAGCAGAGGATGTTGAGGGCGAGGCCCTTGCAACACTGGTTGTGAACAAACTCAGGGGCACACTCCATGCCTGTGCGGTAAAGGCACCAGGGTTTGGCGACAGAAGAAAGGCAATGCTCGAGGATATAGCAATACTTACAGGCGGTAGACTCATAGCAGAAGAGCTGGGCATAAAGCTTGAAAATGTAGACCTCGATGACCTCGGAAGAGCAAAGAGAATAGTGGTGGACAAGGAGAACACCACCATAATAGACGGTGCTGGCAGAAAAGAGGACATAGACGCACGCGTAAAGCAGATACGCAACCAGATAGAGGAGACCACAAGTGACTATGACAGGGAGAAGCTTCAGGAAAGGCTTGCAAAACTGGTTGGTGGTGTTGCGGTGATAAATGTGGGTGCTGCAACAGAGACAGAGATGAAAGAGAAGAAGGCAAGGGTTGAGGACGCACTCCATGCAACAAGGGCTGCGGTTGAAGAGGGCATAGTGCCAGGTGGTGGTGTAACATACCTGAGGCTTCTCGATGCCATAGAGAAGCTCAACCTTCCAGCAGAACAGCAGTTCGGCGTGAACATACTCAAGAGGGCACTTGAAGAGCCCATCCGCCAGATAGCAACCAACGCCGGGGTGGATGGCTCCATAGTGGTGGAAAAGGTAAAAAGCGGTGAGGGTGCCTTCGGCTTCAACGCAGCAACAGAGACCTACGAAGACCTGGTAAAGGCAGGCGTCATAGACCCTGCCAAGGTCACAAGAATAGCCCTTCAGAACGCAGCATCCATAGCATCTCTGATGCTCACCACCGAGGCAATGATAGCAGAAAAACCAAAGGAGGAAAAACAGTCCTCACCAAACATGCCAGGTGGAATGGACATGATGTAACACCACCCGGGAAAAGAGTCCTTAAAATGGGTGGCACTCCACAGTGCCACCCATTTTTTGTGTAAAAAAGATGTTGCCCCAGAAGAAAAAACCGGGTATAAAAAGAAGACCTCATTTAACAGCACCTATGGAAGAGAAAAGGCGAATAGTAAAGCTCATAGAGGGTGTAAAAAAGGAGCTTTCAAGGTTCAACATACCCTATGTTACAGAGGTCTCTGAAAAGACCCGTGATCCCTTCAGGGTGCTTGTAAGCTGTCTTTTAAGCCTCAGGACAAAGGACGAGGTTACAGCCCGTGCATCGCAGAGGCTCTTTCAGATGGCGGACACACCTGAGAAACTCTCCAGCCTGCCTGTAAAAACCATTGAAAGGCTCATCTATCCTGTGGGCTTCTACAGGGTGAAGGCAAAAACCATAAAGGCAATATGCAGAGAGCTTGTGAAAAGGT
This sequence comes from bacterium, assembly GCA_027017505.1. Taxonomy (GTDB): domain Bacteria; phylum Desulfobacterota; class GWC2-55-46; order GWC2-55-46; family DRQE01; genus DRQE01. The sequence continues at coordinate 4,775 of JALUQR010000142.1, read as the reverse complement.
ACAACTCCAGGGTGCCAGACACGGTGGAAGAGCTCGTTAAACTCAAAGGGGTTGGCAGAAAGACAGCAACCCTGGTTGTGTCCATGGGCTATGGCAGGCCTGCCATATGTGTGGATACCCATGTGCACAGGATAACAAACCGCTGGGGTATAGTGTCAACAGGCTCGCCCCATCAGACAGAGCTTTCTCTTTACAGGGTGGTGCCAGAAAGATACTGGATAGAGCTCAACACCCTTCTTGTTGCCTTCGGACAGAATGTGTGCAAACCCATCTCTCCGCATTGCTCTGAGTGCGGGGTGCGCAGATACTGCCCACAAATAGGGGTTGGAAAGAAAAGATAATACCGCTTGCCCTCTGGAAGGCTTTCTGCTATATTTTATTCCATCATGGGCAGGAAAGTAGCCATACTGTGGCTGGTCTTTCTGCTTATATTCTCCTATCTCACAGCACTCTCCCACCATCACGATGACGGCAGTGTGCATGAAAGCTGTATCCTCTGTGTGTACAGCTTCCACAGCCCTGCCCTTAAAAGCCCTGATAACCCCCTTGCATCGGTAATCGCAAGATATAGCGTTAGCTCCTTACGGGTCTTCATAGAAGACCATCTTTTACCCGCTTCCTTCCACACAGCAGAACCTCTAAAACGAGCCCCACCAGCAGTCTCATAGCCCCTCTTAATATAACCCTGCACCGAATGTTCCACCCAGATGGTGTGAAAGGAAAGGGTGTGTCAACACCAGACCCACGGGTCTATCAAGGGAGGAAAAGGCGGTGAGAACCATAAAAACCCTTTTTGTAACAGTGGCAATACTGGGGCACACAATCTTTACCACATACGCAGAGGAGAAAAAAGAGGACAACCCTGCCAGTGACACAGGCCTTTACAGAACAGATAATGCCCGGCTTACAGGGCCTTTATGGCAGGGGGGAAAGAGGCTTAACATAATGAATCCTGCAATAAGCCTTATAATAGACGGATTTTACTATCATACGAACCTATCAGACGATGAGCTTGAGACAAGAAAGATACCTGGCTACCGCACTTTTGAGGAAGACCACACCCATGCCCATGGTGAGACCCGAAAGGGGTTTAACCTGAGAAGTGCTGAGTTGAGCTTTTTTGCCCCTGTAGACCCCTACTTCAACCTCTACATCACGATACCCGTAAGTGAAAACGGTGCGGAGCTTGAGGAGGCCTACTTTGTTACCACCTCCCTGCCTGCAGGCCTTCAGTTAAAGGGAGGTAGATTCAGAAGTGGCTTCGGCAGGTTCAACGCCTTTCACCAGCATGCCAGAAACTTTGTGGACCCACCCCTGCCGTACCGTGCGTTTCTCGGTGATGATGGGCTTGTGGAAAAGGGCATTCAGGTTACATACCTTCCTGCACTTCCTGTCTGCCTGCTCGTGGGTGTGGAGGCACTTGAGGGAGAAAATGAGATACTCTTAGGCAAAGAGGGCAGGCCTTCTTATGGAGGGTTTGTAAAGACATCCGTGGAGCTTTCAGAGGCAGGTACAGTGCTCTTTGGCATCTCCTTTGTTACAGGTGAGACAGTCTCATCCTCCATAGAACATAACAGTGAATTTGAGGGCAACTCTATCCTCTACGGGGTTGAGTTCACCTACAAGTGGAGACCCTCAAGAAACAGAAGCCTTGTGTTACAGGGCGAGTACATGCTCAGAAAACAGAGGGGAGAGTACACAGAGGATACCACTGTGCCCACCCCTGTTAAAAGGCTTGAAAGAAGCCAGGATGGGCTTTACCTTCAGGGGCTTTATCGCTCTGGCAGGTGGAGGGCCGGTGTAAGGTACGATACCCTCGGCATACTGAAAGACCGCTTTGTCCTTGCAGGAACAGACCAGGACTTTGGTGGCTCTCCTTACAGGATTACAGCAAGTGTTGAGTTCATCCCTACAGAGTTTTCCAGGATAAGGCCACAGTACAACATTGACAGGACATCAAGGGATGGCAGTGTCCTCAGGGAGCTCTTTCTACAGTTCATAATGAGCATAGGTGCCCACGGTGCCCACAGGTTCTAAAAAAGGAGGCGGGTGTATGTTAAGGCTTATGTGTCTGCTCTTTATACTTCTTCTCACAGTGCCTGCGCATGCCAGGCTGAATGTGGTGGCAACACTGCCATGGATAGGAAGCATTGTAAGGGAGATTGGCAAGGACAGGGTGAACCTGAAAGTTCTTGTAAGACCCTCTCAGGATCCCCATTATGTTGAGGCAAGACCAGGCATGATACTTGCAGTGCGCAGGGCAGACATTCTGCTTTACAACGGCCTTGAGCTTGAGGCAGGCTATCTTCAGGTGCTTGTAGAGGCATCCAGAAACCCCAGGGTTCAGCCAGGTATGCAGGGCAATGTGGACTGCTCTGAGTTCGTAAGGGTGATAGGAAAAAGAGAAACCCCGAACAGGGCCCTGGGAGATGTACATCCCCTGGGCAACCCGCATTATCACTTTTCGCCTGCAAATGTGCTCAGGGTAGCAGAGGCAATAACCAGGGTTCTTGCAGATATGGATGCAGAAAACAGGGCCTTTTATGAGGCCAACCTTGAACTTTTCAGAGAAAGGCTTAAGAAAAAACAGAGGGAATGGCTCACACTGCCCCTTAAGGGTAAAAGGTTTATCGCATTTCACAGGCTCTTTGAGTATCTGGCAGAGGATTTTGGCTTCAGCATAATAGGCTACATAGAGCCCCGTCCGGGCATACCTCCATCAACCGCACATCTGAGAAGACTTGTAGAGCTTATAGAACAGGAGAGACCACAGGCCATTCTCATAACCCCTGTTTACGGAAGAAGGTCGGCCCGCTGGCTCTCCCAGAAGACAGGTATAAAGACCATCGTACTGCCCCACGAGGTCGGAGCAGGTATGCCCGAAGGTGCGGATGAGGACTGGTTTGACTTCATGGACAGGGTTCTCACAGCCCTGACAGAAAGATGATGGATGCCCTGAGCCTTCTCATATATCCCTTTGTTGCGTGTGTACTGCTTGTGCTCATACACACCTACTTTGGCATCCACATACTCGAACGGGGAATCATATTTGTAGACCTCTGCCTTGCCCAGCTTATAGGGCTCGGTATGGCAATCTCCCTTGCCCGGGGATACGATAAAGAAGCCTCCCTTTTTTCACTTCTCTTTGCGGTTCTGGGTGCCCTTATACTCACCTTCTCAAGACACATAGCCAGGCTCACCAATATAGAGGCATTCATCGGCACGCTTTATGTTTTCTCTCTTTCTGCATCCATCCTCATTCTTGAGGGCTCTCCACACGGGCTTGAAGAACTCAAGGCCATATTAAACGGTAACATCCTGTGGGTAACACCCGAGGAGATACTTCACATGGCTACGGTCTACCTGCTTGCAGGAAGCTTCTTAATTGTGCTTAACAGAAGATTCTTCGAGCTTTCACGCAGGGATACTGACAGGCTGTCAGTTGAGTTTCTCTTCTTTCTTGGCTTTGCCATCGTTCTTGTAAGTTCTGTAAGGCTTCCTGGTGTGCTTCGGGTCTTTGCCTTTCTGGTCATCCCTGCCCTTGTTGGAAGGCTCTTCACACAGAGGCCTTCAAAGATACTCCTTACAGGATGGCTGACAGGAATTCTGGCAAGCCTTGCGGGCATAACGGTATCCTATTTTAAGGACCTGCCTGCCTCACCCCTTATAGTTCTGTTTCTGTGCTGTGTGTTGTTTGTTCTTCTTCTGTTCAGGGCCTACTGCCCCTCACAAAAGGGATGACCCCAGAAAAGGCTGTGATAGATACTTGCCAAAAGGGCTGTTTGGTGGTATATTTGGATAGACCTGTAAGAATATTTTTCAAGGAGGTTCTGCCCATGTCACCGAAGGTTCTTATTTTCGGCAAGGATACCTGACCATACACCACCGCAGCCCGTGAGGACTATGCGAAAAGAGGCTATGAGGTAGAGTACATAAATGTGGTTGCGGACCCGAACGGCAAGGAGCAGATGCTCCGCTACAGCGGTGAGAACAGGGTTCCCGTGATTGTGGAGAAGGTGGGCGATGATGTGAAGGTAAGTGTTGGGTTCGGTGGCACCTGAGGGGTCTGAACGGGCAGGCCGTAAGGTTTACGGCCAGAGGTCTTAAGAAAGAATCCTTCAGAGTGTGCACTTCTCGTTTCCGAGGCCTGAAAGATGCGGGGATCCACCCCGCATCTTAAATTTCACAACCAAAGGAGGTTAACGAAAACAACCATGACAGAGAGGACCCTTTCCATTGTAAAACCAGATGGGGTAAGGAAGAATCTCATCGGAGAGGTCATAAAACGCTTTGAAGAAGCAGGGCTTAAGGTGGTGGCCCTTAAGATGACACACCTTACAAAACAACAGGCACAGGGGTTCTATCATGTACACAGGGAAAGGCCCTTCTTTGATAGCCTGACCTCTTTTATGAGCTCGGGGCCTGTGGTGCTTATGGTGCTTGAGGGCGAGGAGGCCATAAAAAAGGTAAGGGAAATTATGGGAGCAACAAACCCTGCAGATGCAGAACCTGGCACCATAAGAAAACTCTTTGCAGACTCCATAGAGGAGAACATCGTGCATGGCTCGGATTCAGCTGAAAGTGCCAGGTTCGAGATAGGCTACTTTTTCAACGCCCTTGAAGTATTCGAAAGGTAAACACCATGGAAAACATAGAAAGCATAAAGACACACTACGGCTTTACACAGCAGGATGCACAGAACCTTAAAAGCCTTCAGCCCATTATGGAAAAGTACAGGCAGACCTTTGTGGAGGGCTTCTACAACTATATAAAGG
>JALUQR010000141.1 GCA_027017505.1 bacterium | reverse complement strand
CTCTTTTTACATCCCTTGTTTCATCCTCCTTGCCCTCCAGGTGGTAAGTATGTCTATACCTATTTCTGGGGGCCTTCCCCAAGCCACTTGACAAGCAGGGCTTATTGCTGGTATCTTAATTTAAAAATTATTGGCTGACAGGTTTCCAGGCTGCTGGGGGAGCCCCTGTGGAGGGGCTGAGAGTTCCCTTGAGAAGGGAAGACCCCTTGAACCTGATCTGGGTAATGCCAGCGTAGGGAAGCGGCCGGGCTTAAAGTGTTTTTACTTTAAGGCCGCCCACATGCTGGGTGGCCTTATCTATTTCAGGGAAGGTTTAAAGATGATAATCAACGAGGAAAAAATACTCGGACTCATAGAGTGCAGGAATGCACCAGACAGGAAGGAGCTTCTTTCAATACTCAACAGGGCTGAAAGGCTCTGCGGGCTTGAGCCCGAAGAGGTGGTAAAACTGCTGAATGTTACAGAGCCAGAGCAGTTAAGCCTTATCTACGAGCGGGCAGACAGTGTCAAAAAAAGGGTGTTTGGAGAAAGGGTGGTGCTTTTTGCCCCCCTTTATCTTTCAAACCACTGTGTTAACTCCTGCATGTACTGTGGCTTCAGAAGCCCCAACAGGGAGTTGCCCAGAAAGAGACTGAATGAAAAAGAGATAGTGGAAGAGGCAAGGGCACTCGAGGAGATGGGCTTTAAGAGGCTTCTTCTTGTTGTTGGTGAGGATCCCCTTGCAGATGTGGACTATCTTGTAAAGGCCATAAGGGCCATATACAGGGAGACTGATATAAGGATAGTGCATCTTAATGCACCACCCATGGATGTATCTGCCCTGAGGGAGCTTAAGAAGGCAGGCTACGGGGTCTTCCAGGTCTTTCAGGAGACCTACCACAGGCCAACCTACGAACACCTGCATCCTGCAGGGCCAAAGAGCAACTACATGTGGCGCATTACAGCCATGGACAGGGCCCTTTCCGCAGGCTTTGAGGATGTGGGCATAGGTGCACTGCTGGGTCTCTATGATTACCGTTTTGATGTGCTTGCCACTGTCATGCACTCTGCGTATCTTTACCGCAACTATGGCACCCATGCTCATACCATATCCATTCCGAGGATTCGGCCTGCAAAGGGTGCCCTGCTTACACAGAAAAGGCTTGAGCAATACAGGGTTACAGATGAGGAGCTTAAAAAGATTACCGCCATATACAGGCTGAGTGTGCCCACAGCAGGGGTTGTGGTCTCCACAAGAGAGGGTGCCAGACTGAGAAGGGAACTGCTCAGGGTGGGTGCATCGCAGATGAGTGCAGGGTCACGCACAGACCCCGGTGGATACAGACAGGGTGGAAAAACCCTTGAGCAGTTCTCAACAGACGATAAAAGAGGGCTTCTTGAGGTAATGCTCGACATTATGGAAGAGGGAAGGCTTCCAAGCCTCTGTGCAACATGCTACAGGGTGGGTAGAGTGGGAAGCAGGTTTACATCCATCACCTCACAGGGGCTTATGAAGGGCTTCTGCCAGGCAAATGCCATTATAACGCTTAAGGAATACATGCTCGATAGAGAGCTCAATGGGCTTAAAGGACTATTCGATGAGGCCCTGCAGAGGGCACTCGAAGAGATAAAGGAAGAGAGGGTGAAAAGATATGTGGTGGAAAAACTCAGAGAGCTTGAAGAGGGCAGAAGAGACCTCTATCTCTGATACCCGCAAAGGAGGCCTCTGGTGGCAAAGATACAGGTAAATGGTAAGCCCATGGATGTAGAAGAGGGAACCACCGTGAAGGCCCTTCTTGAGACCCTGGGCATACCTGCACAGGGCACAGCGGTGGAGCTCAACCGCGAGATAGTGCCCCGAAGCCAGCACCATCTGACCCAGCTTAAAGAGGGAGACAGGGTGGAGATAGTCCGCATGGTTGGAGGCGGATAAAATACAGAAAGGAGGAAAAACACCCTATGGACGATAAACTCAGGATAGGCAAATGGGAGTTCTCCTCACGCCTCATGGTGGGCACAGGAAAATACCCATCAAATGAGGTCATGAAGGACGCACTCGATGCATCAGGTGCAGAGGTGGTTACAGTGGCTGTAAGAAGGGTTGACCTTTCTAATCCGCAGGACTCACTGCTTGCACATATAGATACCTCACGGTACACCATACTGCCGAACACTGCGGATTGCTATACCGTTGAAGAGGCGGTTCGCACCGCACACCTTGCAAGAGAGGCCCTTGGCACAGAGCTTATAAAGCTTGAGGTCATAGGAGACAAAAAGACCCTCTTTCCAGATACAAGGGCACTTCTTGAGGCAGCAAGGATACTGCTTGAAGATGGCTTTACCGTGCTTCCCTATACGAACGATGACCCCGTCGTTGCCCTGAAGCTTGAGGAGCTTGGCTGTCAGGCGGTCATGCCCCTTGCAGCACCAATAGGAAGCGGGCTCGGCATAAGAAACCCCTACAACCTGCGGATAATACTTGAAAGCGTGAGTGTGCCCGTAATCGTGGACGCAGGTGTGGGCACCGCATCTGATGCAGCCATAGCAATGGAGCTTGGTTGCGATGGCGTGCTCATGAACACAGGCATAGCAGGCGCAAAAGACCCGGTGCGTATGGCAAGGGCAATGAGGCTTGCAGTAGAGGCAGGCAGACTTGCCTACCTTGCAGGCAGAATCCCCAAAAAGCTCTATGCCACCGCGTCAAGCCCCATAAAGGACTTCTAAAAAACAGACGAAAGGATAACACAACCAGAAAGATGTGGCCTGTTCTGTTCAAGATTGGACCCTTTGAAGTTCGCTTCTACGGGCTGATGTATGTGGTTGCCATAGTGGTGGGCAGTGTGCTCATAAAGAACGAGGTGAAAAGAAAGGGCATAGGGCTTAAGGAAGAAGAGGTGATGGACTTTGTTATATGGAGTGTTGTGGGTGGTATAGTGGGTGCAAGGCTCTACTATGTGCTCTTTAACTGGCAGTACTACTCAAGGGTTCCCCTTGAGATACCTGCCATATGGCACGGAGGGCTTGCAATACACGGTGGCATACTGGGTGGTGTTGCGGTGGCATATCTGTATCTTAAAAGAAAGCACATACCCTTCTGGAAGATGGCAGATGCAGTTGCACCTGCCATAATACTGGGGCAGGCATTCGGCAGATTCGGCAACTTCATGAATGGCGATGCCCACGGTGTGCCAACAACACTGCCCTGGGGTGTGGTCTTCCCACAGGAAAGCATCGCAGGAAGAGAATTCCCGGGCATACCCATACACCCAACGATGCTATATGAGATGACACTGAACCTCTTTATATTTCTTGTGCTCTGGTTTGTGCTGAGAAAGAGAGACCACAAAGATGGCTTTGTGTTTGCCACATACCTTGTGCTTTACTCTGCGGGAAGGTTTTTTGTTGAGGCCTTAAGGGCAGATAGCCTCATGCTGGGCCCCTTCAGGGTGGCTCAAATCGTAAGCCTTGCAATAGTTGTTGCAGGCTCCGCAATAATATGGAAGAAGAAACTGTGGTTGAAAGAGGAAAAACAGGGTTTGAGCTCTACCTTATAACTGACAGAAAGATGGCCCCGGAAGGGGGACTTCTCTGTGTGGTGGAGGAGGCCCTGAAGGGAGGGCTCAGGGCAGTGCAACTGCGTGAGAAGGACCTCAGCGCAAGAGAGCTCCTTAAGGTTGCCTTTGAGTTAAGGGAGCTTACAGAACGCCACAATGCCCTTCTCTTTATAAACGACAGGGTGGATGTGGCACTTATCTCTGGTGCGGACGGGGTGCATCTTCCCGAGGGCTCGTTCAGCCCCTCCACGCTGAGAAGGGAGTTTGGCAGAAGACTCCTCATAGGGGTCTCGTGCCATTCGGTTGAAGCGGTAAGAAGGGCACACACAGAGGGAGCAGACTTTGTAACCCTGGGGCCTGTGTATGAGACACCATCAAAGATAAAGTACGGCCCGCCCATAGGCACAGCACCACTTAGAGAGGCAACACAGCTGGGAATACCCGTATTTGCACTGGGCGGGATTAAAAGGGAGAATATAAGAGAGGTCATAAAATGCGGGGTAAACGGGGTGGCTGTTATCTCAGCCATCATGAAAGCCCCCAATGTAAGGGAGGAGACAGAGAGGTTTATATGTGAGATAAGAAAGAACAAAAAGGAGGTTATCCTGTGATGACAAGGATAGAGCTTGCCTCTTCTGGCAATATAACAGAGGAGATGAAACAGGTGGCAGAAAGCGAGGGCGTAAGCCCTGCCTTCATACGCGATGGACTCAGGGATGGCACCATAGTTATAACCCGTAATGCAAGGCGCAGTGTGCCAATAAAACCCCTTGCCATAGGAAAGGGGCTTCGCACAAAGGTAAATGCCAACATAGGTACATCCACAGACAGAGAGGACCCGCAGGAAGAGCTTCTCAAGCTTAAGGTCGCAATAGAGAGCGGGACAGATGCGGTGATGGATTTGTCCACAGGCGGAGATATAGATGCCATAAGAAGGATGATAATAAGAGAGTCCACTGTGCCAGTGGGCACGGTGCCAGTCTACCAGGCAGCACTTTTTGCAAAAAAACAGGGCAAATCCTTCGTCGAGCTTTCACCAGAGGAGTTCCTCAAGATAGTTGAGCTCCATGCCGAAGACGGGGTGGACTTTGTTACCGTGCACTGCGGTATAAGGCTTTCAACCCTTGAAAGGCTCAAAAACAAGCCACGCCTTATGGGTATAGTGAGCAGGGGTGGTGCACTCATGGCAGAATGGATGCGTTATAACAGAAAGGAAAACCCCTTCTACGAGAGGTTTGACAGACTGGTGGATATTGCAAGGCGTTATGACATGGTCTTAAGCCTTGGTGATGCGTTAAGGCCTGGCTGTCTCAGGGATGCAACCGATGATGTGCAGATAGAGGAGCTTATGACCCTGGGTGAACTGCGTGATGTTGCACATCGAGGTGGTGTGGGGGTGATGATAGAGGGGCCAGGACATGTGCCCATAGACCAGATAGAGGCAAATGTGCTTCTTCAGAAAAGGCTCTGCAGGGGTGCACCCTTCTATGTGCTTGGCCCGCTTGTTACAGACATAGGTGCGGGATATGACCACATAACCAGTGCCATAGGCGGGGCAATCGCAGCCTCAAAAGGGGCAGATTTTCTCTGCTATGTCACCCCTGGCGAACACTTAAGGCTTCCCACCGTTGAGGATGTAAAGGAAGGGGTTATTGCAACCCGTATTGCAGCACATGCAGGTGATATTGCCAAAGGGGTGCCAGGAGCCATGGAGAAGGATGTGGAGATGAGCCTTGCCAGAAGAAGGCTCGACTGGGAGAGCCAGATAAGACTTTCCATTGACCCACAGCGGGCAAAGGAGTTTCGAAACTCACGCCTTCCACAGGACGAAAATGTGTGCACCATGTGTGGCTCCCTGTGTGCAATAAAGATAGATAGAGAGGGACTCAGACAGGGCTGAAGCCCAGAAACTTGACACAAAAAACAAAGGCCCTGCTTCCGGACACTGTGGCTGTAGGTGCGGGTGTTTTCAGACCACCTCAACGCGGTTTTTACCTGCTGCCTTTGCCCTGTAGAGTGCCTCATCAGCAAGGTTTACAAGGTCAACGCTGTTCATGACTATCTTCTCAGGGTATGAGACAACACCTGCACTCACGGTCACACTCTCTGTGAGAAGCCCTGCGTAACAGTGTTCCTCTATGAGTTTGCGAATCCTTTCCGCCTCTTCAACAGCACCACTTAACGGGGTGTGTGGCAGAAGGGCGACAAACTCCTCTCCACCATAGCGGGCAACTATATCGCTCTTGCGCACGCTCTTTTTTATTATGTTGGCTATTTCTTTAAGAACCGTATCGCCTGTTCTGTGTCCGTAGGTGTCGTTTATGCGTTTGAAGTCATCCACATCCATCATTATAAGCGATAGCGGGGTCTCATACCTTACAGCCCTGTCAAACTCCTCCTCGAGGCGGGTGTAGAAGAAGTTGTGGTTGTAGAGCATGGTGAGGGAGTCCCTTATGGCTATCTCTTTAAGGTGTTCCTTCTCTTTCTTTATCTTCTCAAAGAGCTTTGCATTCTTTATGGCGTGGTAAGAGGAGTTTGCCACTATCTGGCAGAAGTCTATCTCCTTTTTGGTGAAGCCCTTTCCAGCCTTCCTGCTTCTCAAAAACAGTGTGCCCAGGACCTCCTCGTGAAATACTATTGGCACCACGAGCACGCTCATGCCCACAAGGTTTTTTATGTGGTCCCTTACGGGGCTGAGAAGAGGATGGTTCACCATGTCCTCGAGCACTACGGTGGACTTGGTTCTCAGCACCTCCTGTATTTCAGGGTATCTTACAAGGTTTATCTTGAAGTTGGTGAGTGTCTTATCATCGTGTGATGCGAGCACATAGCCCTCAGAATCTGTTGCTATGAGCACTATGGAGCACCTTACCGCATTGGTCACATTTGCAACCCTTTCAACGAGTATCTGTAGCACCTTGTTTGTATCCAGGGTTGCACTTATTGCCCTGGTAATGTCCAGCAGTGCCTGGAGGTTTCTCTTGTCTTCTTCCAGCTCACGGTGGAATTTTATAATGCGTGTCTGTGCCCTGAGTCTTGCAAGAAGCTCAAGCTCATCCACGGGTTTTACAAGAAAGTCATCTGCCCCTTTCTGCAGTGCCTCTGCAATGGTCTTCTTTTCACCCCTGTGGGAGACTATTATTATGGAAGGTCTCTTGTGGACATCCAGTGCCCTTATTGCCTCACATATGCTGACACCGTTCATCCCTGGGAGCACAAGGTCAAGAAGCACTATGTCTGGCTCTTCCCTTCTGGCAAGCTCAAGACCCTCCTTTCCCTCATGGGCACACATGGTCTGGTAACCGTGGGCATGGAGAATATCCCTGAGCATCTGGGCGGAGAGTTTGTCGTCTTCTATTATGAGGACCTTTTCGGACATGACCACATCTCTTTGCCGGGCCTTAAGCGGTTGCTCTTACTTGACAACTGAGGCCGTATTATTTACCATTTTTCTTGTAAGCCGGTGTAGCTCAGTGGCAGAGCAACTGATTCGTAATCAGTAGGTCGGGAGTTCGAATCTCCCCACCGGCTCTCACTGTTCCATCTTGAGAACCTCAAGGAGTGTTTCCGCATCCACATAGCCTGGTATAAGCCTTCCATCGGGAAAGATGATTGCAGGGGTACCACTTATACCCAGTCTTCTTGCAAGTTTTATATTATCATCAATCACAGTGGTTTCGCAAGAGGGTGGCGGAAGTTTCTTTCCCGCGAAGGCATCCTCAAGAAGTTTAAGACTCTTCTCACACACTATGGCCTTTGCCTTGTCATAGGCCTCTGGATGTATGGGCAGTGGATACATCTTCAGCAGAAAGGCGATGTCTTCATGCTTTCTGACAATCTTTTTAAGCTCTTCGTGGAGTTTCTTACAGTAAGGGCAATCCGGATCATCGAATATTATTATCTTTGTTTTTGCATCTTTTCTGCCGAGAAGTATTGCATCCTCTGTGGGGATACTGGCAACATCCACCTTTCTCAGAATGGGTTTGCCTAGGTCTTCAAGCAGGGTGAACCTGCCCTCAACGAGGTATTTTTTTGCAAAGTCCACATACACGAGGAACCTTCTTCCTGCCCTTTCCACCTCAACAGCCCAGAGTCCCTTTACAGGGGCAGGCCTTATACTGAGCACCTTTGCCTTAAGTTTTTCTGTCTTAAGCAGTCTCTCTGCCTCTTTCTTTGTAAGTGTATGGCATTCTGTGCACTCACCCCTACAGCCCTTATCCTCGGTGCATGCCTTGCCCTCAAACCCGTATGAAGGCACACTCACAAGAAGAACTGCCACCACCAGGATATATCTTAAAAGCCCTGTCATCAAAAAACCTCCCTGTGTTTTTTGTTTGTACTGTATCTCGGGGCATGAGATGTTCACTGGCTGACTGTTCCAGCGGTTTTATCTCAGGCCCAGCACATCCTGCATGTCATAAAGGCCTGCGGATTTATCCACAAGCCACAGGGCTGCCTTTACCGCACCCTTTGCAAAGGTGGTGCGCGAGTGTGCCCTGTGGGTAAGCTCCAGTCTTTCACCAGAGCCTGCAAAGAGTATTATGTGGTCTCCCACCATGTCTCCAGCCCTGACACTCTGTATGCCGATTTCTTCTGTGGAACGCTCTCCCGTGATACCCTTTCTTCCGTACACCGCAACCCTGTCGAGGTCTCTGCCGAGGGTATGGGCAATGAGCTCTGCTATTCTCAGGGCAGTGCCAGAGGGAGCATCCTTTTTGTGGCGATGGTGGTATTCCACTATCTCCACATCGTATTCATCGCCCAGCACGCGTGCAGTTTCTGTAACGAGCCTGAACAGAAGATTCACCCCTATGCTCATGTTCGGTGAGAACACAACACCTACGCGCCTTGATAGCTCTGTTATGGCAGCCCTTTGCTCCACGGAGAATCCAGTGGTGCCTATCACCAGGGGTTTGCCCAGCTCCGCAGCAACCTCCATGTTCTTCATGGTTGCCTCAGGGGTGGTAAAGTCTATGACCACATCTGCATCCCTGAAGGCCTCCTCAGGCCTGTCTGTAACCACCACACTGGTGTTCATACCGGTAAGCTCTGAAAGGTTTTTGCCTATCCAGGGGTGTCCCTCTGCCTCAAGGGCACCCGCAAGGGTTGTCCTTTCGTCCTCTTCCACACAGCCTGCTATGGCTCTGCCCATCCTGCCAGATATACCTGTGATGGCTATCTTTACCATAGAGATTAAGCCTCCCCGATGAGTCCGTAGTTTTTGAGCAGTTCCTCAAGCCTTGCCCTGTTTGCATCAGCCATTGTGGTAAGTGGCAGTCTCAGTTCCTCCTCTATAAGCCCCATCATGGAAAGGGCTGTTTTTACGGGTATGGGGTTGGTCTCCATAAACATCGCCCTGTTAAGGGGCTGAAGTTTCTGGTGCAGTTTTCTTGCCTCCTCAAGCCTGCCATCAAAGAAGTGGGCACAGAGAAGTGAGACCTCACGGGGCAGTATGTTCGAGGTTACAGATATGACCCCCCTTCCACCTATTGCAAGCATGGGCAGTGTTAAAGAGTCATCACCTGAAAGCACTGTGAAGTCCTGGTCTGTAAGCTCTATTATTTTGCTTACCTGGTCCAGGTCTCCTGATGCCTCTTTTATTCCCACTATGTTTTCAAGCTCTGAAAGTCTTGCCACTGTTTCTGGAAGCATGTTCACACCGGTTCTTCCAGGCACATTGTAGAGGATTATGGGTATGGAGGTATGCTCCGAGACCTTTCTGTAGTGTTCCAGCAGACCCCTCTGTGTGGGTTTGTTGTAATAGGGTGTTATAAGGAGTGCTCCATCTGCGCCCACCTCTTCTGCGTGTTTTGTGAGCATTATGGTCTCACTGGTGGAGTTTGAGCCCGTGCCTGCCAGAACCTTTATCCTGCCCTCTGTGAACTCCTTTGTGAGTTCTATCACACGGTTGTGCTCTTCGTAAGAGAGGGTGGCACTCTCACCCGTGGTGCCACATGGCACCACACCAGAGACCCCTGCATCAATCTGTATCTTTAAAAGCCTTTTCAGAGCATCTTCATCTATCCTGCCATCTTTAAATGGTGTAACCAGTGCGGTGAAACAGCCCTGAAACATTACCTGTCACCTCCAGTGTTTTACATTTATTGTGCCCTCGAACACCTCCTCTGCGGGCCCTGTCATGTACACATGGTTGTCCTCTTCTGACCACTCGATAAGAAGCTCTCCCCCTTTAAGATAGACCACAACCTTTCGCTGTGTCAATCCTTTTATATGTGCTGTTACAGCGCTTGCACACGCACCGGTGCCACAGGCAAGGGTCTCGCCACTGCCCCTTTCCCACACGCGCATCTTAAGCCTCCTTTTACTCACCACCTCCACAAACTCCACATTGGTCTTCTTTGGAAAAAATCTGTGGGTTTCAATAAGCGGGCCAAAATGTGCCACATCAAACCGGTCAACAGAATCCACGAATATAACACAATGGGGATTACCCATGGACACACATGTTACATTAAACCTTCTGCCTTTTATCCTTAAGGGATAATCCTTTATAAGCCCCTTTTTTCTCACGGGTATGAGGCTTCCCTCAAACACTGGCTCACCCATATCAACCCTTACCAGTCCGCCCTTCACCCTTTCAACGGTTTTTATGCCTGCCAGGGTCTCTATCAAAAGGGTGGGTTTTCTCTTAAGACCCCTCTTCCATATGTAGTTTGCAACGCACCTTATGCCATTGCCACACATCTCGACCTTGGAGCCGTCCGCATTGTATATCTCCACAGAGAGGTCTGCCTTTCTGGAGTTTTTGATTACCAGTGCCTGGTCAAACCCTATGCCAAACCTTCTGCGGGAGAGTTTCCCCACGATCTTCTGCAATCCCTTTATGCGCCTTTCCCTCAGGTCAAGCA
>JALUQR010000140.1 GCA_027017505.1 bacterium | reverse complement strand
CTGTAAAGTCTTTGCGGAGATACCCCTGCAAGGTAAAGCGCAAGATAAAGCCAGTTTCTTACAGTTGTGGCCATATATCCCCTCTTCTGCCACCTTCTGGCAGATGTAACAACCCTTTTCTCAAGAACCACCACCCTGCCAAACCTTCTGACCCTTCTTATAAGGTCCACATCTTCAAGAAGCGGAAGCCCCCTGAACCCGCCAGCCCTTCTAAATATATCGGCTCTTATGAATATCGCTTGATCCCCGTATATAAGCCCCAGAACCCTTGCCCTCACGGCTGAACCCCACTCTATGAGTCTGGCACCAAAGCCTGTGGCATCTATGGAGAGTGTGAACCCGCCTGCCACAACACTTTCGTCCGTGAGGGCCTCTTTTATAGAATTATACCAGCCTTCTGGCAGAAGGCTATCCGCATGGAGAAAGAGCAGTACCTCTGAGCTGGCAAGCTCCACAGCCCTGTCCATCTGTATACCCCTGCCAGCTTGTGTGCTCACAAGCCTTGCACCAAGGCCTTCTGCAACACCTGTGGTATTGTCACTGCTTCCACCGTCTGCAACTATAATGTCCACCATATCCTGGGGTGCACCCCTGCGGACAGATTCAATCGCTGTGGGAAGCCATTCTTCCTCATTCAATGTGGGTATTATCACGGTTATCCTCACCTCTATGCTAATGGGATATACCCCGTGTGAGTATAATCTCTATAAGGTTAATGAGCTCGTACATGTTGAAAGGTTTGGTTATGCTTGGCAGGTTCTTCTCCTTTATGAATTCCTTCACATCTCCACTTATCACATCACCTGTTATGAGTATAATCCTTCGTCTGAGTGTGGGGAACTCCTTGGACACCCTTTTGTAGAACTCCTTTCCGTCCATGCCTGGCATCTTGATGTCAGCGATAATCAGTGAGAAGTCCCTTTCCTTGAGCCTTGTGAATGCCTCGTTTCCATCCCTTGCGGTCTCCACAGAAAAGCCCTCTTTTGACAGCATATCCGAAAGTGCCTCCCTTATGCTTGCCTCATCGTCAACAACGAGTATTCTCAGGTTCTTCTTGCCTCGCTCTGAAGCCATACTCTGGGGCTCTATGTACATATCATATGTGGCTGTCTCGTCCTTTTCCACAACTGGCAGGGATATGGTGACCACTGCCCCACCCTCTTCGTGGTTTCTTATGTCTATGCTTCCACCGTGTTCTTTGATGATACCGTAGCTTATGGAAAGCCCCAGGCCTGTGCCCTTTCCGCTCTCCTTGGTGGTAAAGAAGGGGTCAAAGACCTTCTCTATTATATCCTCTGGCAGGCCAGGGCCTGTGTCCCTGAAGACTATCTCTATCATCCTGTCCTTGACAGTCCTGGTGGTTATATAGATGGTGCCTGTCTGCTCCTCCGAGAGTATTGCGTCAACAGAGTTATTTATAAGATTTATGAACACCTGCTGGAGCTGATAGAAGTCCACCATTGTATGGGGCAGGTCAGGTGCAAGCTCTGTAACTATGTTTATGTTGCTCGTTTTAAGGGAGTATTCTCTTAAGGAGAGCACATCCTTGAGTATATCGTTTATGTTGTGGTAGCCCCTTTCTGGCTTTCTTGCCCGTGCAAAGGTAAGAAGCTTCTGTACAATCTTTGTGGTTCTTATGGCCTCACGGTATATCTTCTGCAGTTTATCCCTTATGTCCCTGACACTCTTATCATCCGGCATATCCATTATTAGCTGGCAGAACCCCGTTATTCCCATAAGGGGGTTGTTAATCTCGTGTGCTATGCCTGCTACAAGCTTTCCAAGGCTTGACATCTTTTCGGATTGCAGAAGCTGGCTTTTGAGCATCTTCTCTTTTGTAATATCCCTTGCAACATGAACCGCTGCCACAACCTCGCCCTTCTCGTCGAACAATGGAAAGGTGGTCACACTGTAGGTGCCACCCAGGCTGGGGTCATCCATCTCGTAGGATACAATCTTGCCGTTTTTGAACACCTCTGGTCTGGGACAGAGTATGGACTTATCATCACACAGAAAGACCTCCTCGCACCTTTTTCCTATAATGTCCTGGGGCTTGGTGTTGAATCTTCTGGCCAGGGCCTTGTTTGCCTTGAGTATAACGCCGTTTTTATCGTGTATGGCTATAAGGTCCTGAATGGCATCGAATGTGGCTATCCATTCGCGCTGGCTCTTTCTTATGGTATCTATAAGTTTCACATTCTCCCTGTCTCTCTTCTCTATTATGTCGAGCATCTGGTTAAAATAGCTTGCAAGCTCTCCTATCTCATCGGGGGAGTTTACAGCCACCCTTTCTCTGGTCTCGCCTCCCTTTTTGATGATGTTTTTTATGACATCTATGGTGGCCTTAAGTGGATTTATAATGCTTCTTTCTATGAAGAAGGCCAGCAGAAGCCCCACCACAGCCATGCTGAGTATTCCTGCAAGAAGAGAGAACTTTCTGTGTTTTGCAAGGGTGGTGTATATGTCCTCAAGCGAGGTTGTGACCATAAGTATGCCCCTTGCCTCTTCCTCGCTGTGGCAGGAGAAACACTCCTTTCTGGCATATACGGGCTGAAGGTATGTAAAGGAGATGCCGTCTTCTTCCACATAGTAGATGGGTTCCCTCTTCCAGTTCTCTTTAAAGAGCTCCATTGCCTCTTTGAATGACCTGTCGTTTACTCCCTCTGCCATGTTGTTTTCCTCGTCGGGGTGGTCTCTGAGCCATTCTGGCAGACTAAAGCCTATCTTGTTTTTCACACTTATAAGAGTCTTTTTGTCCTTAAATGCTGCCTCAACGCCGTTTGTTCTTATAAGTTGCAATCTTTTAAGTTTTTTCTGCTGTTTCAGTGTATCTATAAGGTAGCGTGCTATATCTGCCCTGCCCTCCATCATGTCCACATATATGCTCTGCAGTATTATCTCTGCAACGGTCTCGCTGGCTCTTACCCTTTCAGCCATAAGCCTTTTCTTCTCTGTTATGTAGTTCCATTCCAGTGCTATTACGATAAGGACCGCAAATATGGAAAGCACTATTATGAGTGTCCTGGTGTACAGTGACAGGCCTTTCATTGTTTGAATCTTCACCGATGCGTTTTGGCTCACTCTTCTTTGAGTTTTCTTGTCATAAGCTCCATTACTGCATCCTTCGGGGGCTTGCCCTTGTAGAGTATGTTATAGACCTGTTCTGTTATGGGCATATCCACGCCTTTAATCCTTGCAAGTTCTCTTGCAGAGCGTGTGGTTTTAACTCCCTCTGCAACCATCTTCATTCCCGAGAGCACATCCTCAAGGGTTTTGCCCCTGCCTATCTCGAGGCCCACCTTTCTGTTTCGTGAAAGCTCTCCCGTGCATGTAAGGACCAGGTCTCCCATGCCGGAAAGCCCGTAGAAGGTCTTTTCCTCTGCGCCACATGCAACCCCAAGTCTTACCATCTCTTTGAGTCCCCGTGTTATAAGTGCTGCCCTTGCGTTGTTACCCAGCCCCAGTCCATCTGATATACCCGCTGCTATGGCAACCACATTCTTAAGTGCCCCACCGAGTTCCACCCCTGTCATGTCAGGGTTTGTATAGACCCTGAACGAAGGGGTGGAAAATATCTGCTGAATCTTTTCCGCATAATCTGGCCTGCCCGCAACGCACACAGCGGTTGGCAGTCCACGGCTGACCTCACCTGCAAAGGAAGGGCCTGAAAGCACTGCCACCCTCTCGTGCATTGTCCGGTCCATACACTCCTTAAGTATAGCAGAACATGTAAGGTGTGTGCCCTCCTCTATGCCCTTGGATGCACTCACCACTATGGCATCTTTTCTTATATATCTTGAAGCCTCCCTGAACAGGGTTCTTATTCCATGGGATGGAACCGCGCATACAACGATGGAGCCATCTTCAAGCGCCTCTTTAAGAGATGTGGTGGGAAGTATGTTGCTGGAAAGCCTCACACCTTTTAGATACAGAGGATTCTCCCTACGGGTGCGAATAAGCTCACAGAGAGAGTTGTTCCTTACCCACAGCCTTACAGTCAAGCCCTTTTCTGCAAGAAGATTGGCAAGGGTTGTTCCCCAGCTTCCTCCACCGATTACTGTAGCAGAGCCTGTCATCTACTGAAACCAGGTGCCTTCTTGAGCCTCTTTCTGGTAGATTCTATACGAATCTTTACGGTATCACTATCGGGATATTCCCGTTCAAGTTCTGACAGAAGCCCGAGGGCCTCCTTGAGACTGCCCTGTTTTTCGAGCACGGATGCCTTGCCCAGACGGGCCTCTATGTAGACGGGATGATTCGGGTACTCCTCTATTATCCTGTCGTAGGTGGCTATTGCTTCCTGAAAGTTGCCCTCCAGATAGTATGTGTTGGCTATCTGATAGAGTATCTGCGGGGTCATCTCTTCGGTTGTCCCGTCCTTGAGAAGCTCCTTGAGCTCAACCCTTGCCTGCCCGAACTCGTTCATCTTTATATACTCAAGTGCCATCCTGTAGCGATATTCAACCCTCTGCCCTTCTGTGCCGTTTTCTATCAGCCAGTGGTACTGGTTGATGGACCTCCTGTGGTCTCCACTCACTGAGTAGAGTCTTGCCATGTCCTCACGGGCCTTTATGGTGTATATACTATCTGGATACAGGTTTACCACCATTGCGTAGGCATCCATTGCGTCCTCTGGCCTTGAGAGATGATGGCTCAGGATATAGCCTATCATGTACTGGCTCTTCGGTGCGAACTGGCTTTCGGGATAACTCTCCACAAACCTTGCGTAATGTTCAAGGGCCTCCTGGTATCTGCCATGGCTTAAAAGCTCCTCTGCCTTAAAGAACATACTGTCTCTTTCAGCACCTCCACAGCCAAGAAGTACCACCATCGTAAGGATGTAAACCGCCCTTCTCATCGTGTTTACTCCTCTTCCGCTATGTGGGCTATGCCTGTAACCACCTCGTCTTTTTCTATGTCCATCAGTTTAACGCCCTGGGTGTTTCTGCCTATAATGGGTACATCCTTCATGGAGATTCTTATTATCCTTCCCTTATCGGTGGTGAGCATTATCTCGTCCTCGTCCTTTACCTGTGCTATGCCCACCACATGGCCATTCTTATCTGTAACCTTTATGTTTATAATGCCCCTTCCACCCCTTGACTGCACCCTGTATTCTGAAAGTCTTGTTCTCTTTCCATAGCCCTTTTCCGTAACGGTAAGGATGGTCTTTCCCTCGTCACACTCCTCCATGCCAACAACCACATCATCCTCTGCAAGGGTTATGCCCCTTACCCCTCGTGCCTGTCTGCCCATGCTTCTAACCTCGTCCTCTCTGAACCTTATGGACATGCCCTTCTTTGTGCCCAGCAGGATGTCCTTCGTGCCATCGGTAAGAGATGCTCCTATAAGGCTATCGCCCCTGTCAAGTGTTATGGCTGTTATACCACCTGCCCTTATGTTTGCAAAGGATGAAAGCTCTGTCTTCTTTACAACGCCCTCTGCGGTTGCCATAACTATGTAGCAGTCCTCCTTGAACTCCTTTACTGGAAGTGTGGCTGTAATCTTTTCTCCACCCGAGAGCTTAAGAAGGTTCACTATGGGTCTGCCCCTTGTTGCCCTGCCACCCTGGGGTATGTTGAAGACCTTGAGAGAATGCACCCTTCCCTTATCGGTAAAGAACAGTATGTGGCTGTGGGTTGACGCAACGAAGAGGTCAGAGACAAAGTCCTCCTCCCTTGTGGTCATGCCCATCTTGCCCTTTCCACCACGGCGCTGTATACGAAACAGACTCACAGGGTTTCTCTTTATGTACCCCCTGTGAGATATGGTTATAACCATGTCCTCTTCTGCTATAACATCCTCAAGGGTTATCTCCTCTGTTTTCTCTATTATCTCGGTTCTTCTCTCATCTCCGTATCTCTCTTTAAGCTCCTTTAGCTCATCCACTATGAGTGCCATAAGGAGTTTTTCACTGGAGAGTATTTTCTCGTACTCTGCGATGCGTTTTTTAATCTCCCTGTACTCTGCAAGTATCTTTTCTCTTTCGAGTGCGGTAAGGCGCTGTAGTTTCATATCCAGTATGGCCTGTGCCTGCACATCGGTGAGTGCGAACTTCTTTACAAGCCCCTCTTTTGCAGTCTGCGGGCTCTTTGAGCTCCTTATAAGCCTTACGATGGCATCGAGGTTCTCTATGGCTATCTTAAGTCCTTCAAGTATATGTGCCCTCTCTTTTGCCTTCTTGAGGTCAAACAGAAGGCGTCTTGTGGTAACCTCTTTTCTGAACCTTATAAACTCTGTAAGGAGCTCTCTTAAAGAGAGAATCCTTGGCTGACCATCCACAAGAGCGAGGTTTATTATGCCAAAGGTGGTCATCATCTGGGTGTGAAGATAGAGCTTGTTGAGTATAACCTCTGCTATGCCATCTTTCTTAAGCTCCACCACTATGCGCATGCCCTCGCGGTCTGACTCATCCCTTACATCTGCAACGCCCTCGACCTTTTTGTCCCTTACAAGCTCTGCAATCTTCTCTATAAGCTTTGACTTATTCACCATGTAGGGTATTTCCGTTATCACTATGCTTTCTCTGCCCGTGCGGGGGTGTTTTTCCACTATAGCCCTTGCCCTCAGCTGTATTGTGCCCTTTCCTGTCTTGTAGGCTGTTTTTATGCCCTCTGTGCCGTAAATAAACCCGCCTGTTGGAAAGTCTGGCCCTGGTATAAACTCCATGAGTTCTTCCACATCTGCATCGGGGTTTTCTATAAGATACACCATTGCGTCCACCACCTCAGAGAGGTTGTGTGGTGGCATGTTGGTTGCCATTCCCACAGCGATACCCGAGGAGCCATTTATAATGAGGTTTGGAAATGATGCTGGCAGAACGGTGGGTTCTTTAAGCGAGCCATCGTAGTTTGGCATAAAGTCCACCGTTTCCTTTTCTATATCACGCAGGAGTTCCTCTGCGATGCGTGCCATGCGCACCTCTGTATAGCGCATGGCTGCAGGCGGGTCTCCATCAACACTTCCGAAGTTTCCCTGCCCGTCTATAAGGGGATAACGCAGGGAGAAGTCCTGCACCATGCGGGTTATGGCCTCGTATACAGGGGCATCTCCATGGGGATGATACTTACCTATAACATCTCCAACCACACGGGCAGACTTTCTGTAGGGCTTGTTATGGGTAAGCCCCATCTCGTGCATGGCGTATATTATCCTTCTGTGGACAGGCTTGAGCCCATCCCTCACATCGGGCAGGGCCCTGCCCACGATTACACTCATGGCATAGTCAAGATAGGACTTTTGAAGCTCATCCTCTATGGCTACGGGTATCTCCTGGGCCATACGGTGTGTCCTCCATAAGTCTTGTTAAAATCAGTATTTCTATAATATTAAGGATTATCATCGGTGTCAACCGTTTACACCCCTTCTGCCTTCACGCATACATCCCTTATGCCACAGCCATTACAGCCCCTTCTGCATTCATCGAGTATGCCAGGCCTTGTTATGGCAAAGTCGTACTTTACAGCCCCTTCTGCATTCATCGAGTATGCCAAGCCTTGTTATGGCAAAGTCGTACTTTACAGGGTCTTCAGGGCAGAGGAGCCTGAGTGTTTCTGTTATCTCCTCTGCCATCCTCCAGCCCGTACTCTTGAGTGTGGTAAGCCCTATAAGGCGTGATATCCTTGCCATGTGGGTGTCCAGGGGTATTACAAGTGTTGCAGGGCTTATGCCCTTCCATATGCCGAAATCCGGCCCTTCTTTTCTTACCATCCAGCGCAGATAGAGGTTGAGCCTTTTGCACGCACTGCCCGTGGATGGCAGGGGAAAGAAAAACCTCACGCCTGCGGAACGGGGTAGCCCCCTGCCACCATAGATACCACCTGCATCAAGAGAGAGCACAGCCTTTGAAAAGCTCTCCAGTGCGTCCCTTATGGGTCTGTCAGGGCTGTAACCCCTTAGAAAAAAGCCCTCTATGGAGCCACATTCCTCAAGCATCTGGCGGATAAAGTACAGGAGTACCGCAATGTCTCTACCATCGTTGAATCTGTAGGTAAAATCTTTAAACAGCCCCTTATCCTTGGGGCTGAACTCCATTACAAACCTGTGGGGCTTCCAGTCCATTATGTGCATAATCCTCTCTACAGCCCTCTTTATACTCTCCACCCTGCCGTATGCAAGAGAGGATGCAATAAGGCCTGCAACCTCTATGTCCTTTCTGCGGGAAAACCTGTGGACGAGCTCCACGGGGTCAGAGTATATGAATCCTGTGTGATAGTGTCTGTAGAGTTTCTCCAGCCTCTCTTTTAGAATGGTGAGTCTGCTGGTTTTCATCTTCGCTTCTCACTGGTTGTGGTATGGCCTATAATATAAATTATACTTGACAAACTGTCCAAAGGGGATTAATTTTTCAAAACAGGGTATGGTGGTGGACAGAAAGTACCTGATAATTGCGGGCTGGCTTGTGGTGGGGCTTGCATGTGCAGGCTGTACAGGGCCTGCCCAGAAGAGGGTGGAATTATCTGAAGAGAAAAAGGCCATAATGGAACTGCGTCAGTCCATAGCAGAGCTTAACACCAGAATAGAGGACCTGAACAACAGATTCTCGCTGTTACAGGAAAGGGTGGAATCCAACAGAGAGGAACTGCAGAAGATAACAGAAACATATCTGCAGACACCACTTACCCCGCCTGAAGACCTAAAGGTGATAAAACTCGAGGAAGAGGAGAGCTCTCCTGAAGAGCTCTACTCGCAGGCACAGAATCTGTTCCTTTCAGGCAGATACAGGGATGCAAGGGTTGTCTTCTCTGAACTGGTGAACACATATCCAGACCACGAACTCACAGACAATGCACTTTACTGGATGGGAGAGACCTACTATACTGAGGAGGACTACAAGACAGCTCTCAAGATATTCAAAAGCGTGGTGGAGAACTATCCCAAGGCAAACAAGGCACCTGATGCCATGCTCAAATGGGGCTACTCTCTTATAGAGCTTGGCAGACTTGACGAGGCAGAACAGGTGCTTGAAAAACTGCTCAGAAGGTATCCCCGCTCAAAGGCAGCCCACAAGGCAAGGGATAAACTGGATGACATAAAAACCTACCGAAAGGATGGAAAACCATGAAGCCCAAAACACTCTTGCTTTTGCTTTTAACAGGTATGCTCGCAACTGTATGCGCAGATGCACAGGAAAAACCATACCACATAGTGGAAAAGGGTGACACCCTGTGGGACATATCCAAGAGATACCTTGAAGACCCCTTCAAGTGGCCAGAGCTGTGGAACAACAACAAGCATATTAAAAACCCCCACCTGATATATCCAGGAGATGTGATAAGGCTCGTCCCCGAAGATGTTGCCATAGTGGAAAGCCTTCCTGTAAAAAGACTTGAAGAGAAAAAGAAGGCAAGGCCCGTTGAGGTAAAGAAGGAGGAGACGGTAAAAAGGCTTACCTTTGCCTATCCCAGGATGGCAAGAAGTGGGTTTGTAACAAAAAAGGTGCTCGATGAAAGCGGGGTCATACTGCGTGCCAAAAGAAAGAAACTTCTTCTTGTAAAAGGAGACGAGGTGTTTGTATCCCTCAAGGATGAAGGCGCAAAGCAGGGACAGAGGTTTGTTCTATACAGAAAGCTCAACAAGGTTAACCACCCTGTTACGGGCGAATACATGGGCAACATTGTGGAGAACATCGGCATACTCAGGATAGTAAAACCAGGAGAACCTGCAGAGGCCATAATAGAGGAGAGCTTTTCAGAGGTAGAGGTGGGCACAAGATTTCTTCCCTACAGAAAGCTTCCCAGAAAGGTGGCTCTTGAAGAGCCTTCCACCACAGTTGAGGGCGTTATAGTGGCAACCCTTGAGAACAAACAGGAGCTTGCAAAGTACGATATTATTTACATAGACAAGGGTTCTGTGGACGGGCTCAAAAGGGGTAACCTTCTCGAGATATACAGAAGAAAGGAGAGAGTTGAAGACCCGCTGAAACAGAAAGAGGTACAGATACCGTCAGAGCTTGTTGGAATAGCCCTTGTAATAGATACGGTGGATGACACCTCCACCGCAATAGTTATAAAAAGCTACAGGGAGATACGGGTGGGAGACAGGATAAACACCACAGAGACAGTAAGGGCAGAGGAGTTTCTATGAGGCACGATACCGGGCAGTTAGGATACTGGCTTGCGCTTTCCATGATGCGTGGTGCGGGAGGCCATGTGCGCGATGGCCTTGAAGAGGGACTGACTGCAGAGGAGCTTTTCTGTAAACTATCCTCTGAAAGAACCGATGCAAAGGGTCTTCTTGATGAAGCCCTCAAGGAGATAGAACGGGCAGATGCCTGCGGGGTGAAGTTTGTACCCTTTGATTCTTCTCTTTATCCCGAGCCCCTGCGCCACATCCATGACCCACCCCTTGTGCTCTATGCAACGGGCAGAATTGAGCTTCTTTCAGCCCCTGCGGTGGCGGTTGTGGGCACGCGCAATGCATCCTCCTATGGCAGACTCATGGCAGAACGCATTGCACAGGGGCTTTCAGAGGCAGGCATAACCGTTGTAAGCGGTATGGCCCGCGGATGCGATACATGTGCACACATAGGGGCCCTTGCAGGAGGTGGCAACACAATAGCAGTGCTCGGTACAGGCATAGATGTGGTGTATCCAAAGGAGAACAAACGCCTGTACGAGGAGATAAAACAAAAGGGGCTTATC
>JALUQR010000139.1:9279-10647 GCA_027017505.1 bacterium | reverse complement strand
CTGAGCTCAAACATAATCTCAAGGATAGTGGAGAGAATCGTAAGGCTTGAAAGGCTTCTTGAAAGGGAAGAGGCAAAAAGAGGGCCAAAGAAGAGCCAGCGTGCAAAGCTCAGGGTAAGAAGGGTGCTGAGAAAGCTCGGCATGAAGAGGGCAGAGCTTAAAAAGCTCGCAGAAGAGGTTAAATACCACAATGCAAACATGCAGGAGGCAAAAAGAAGGCTCATAGAGGCCAACCTGAGGCTTGTTGTGAGCATCGCAAAGAGGTATGTGAACCTGGGGCTTAAGTTTTCCGACCTCATCCAGGAAGGTAACATAGGGCTGATGAAGGCGGTGGATAAGTTTGACTACAAGAAGGGATACAAATTCTCCACCTATGCAACATGGTGGATAAGACAGGCAATAACAAGAAGTATTGCAGACCACGGCAGAACCATAAGGATACCAGTCCATATGATAGAGACCATAAACAGGCTTCTTCAGACCTCAAGACAGCTCCTTAAGGAGCTCGGCAGAGAGCCTGACCCCGAAGAGATAGCAGAAAGGATGGACATACCCATCTCAAAGCTCAGAAGGATACTGAGGCTTATGAAGCAGACCCTCAGCCTTGAAACACCCATAGGTGATGACGAGGAGAGCTCACTCGGAGACTTCATAGAAGATGAAAAGTCTCCATCACCTGTGGATGTTGCCATAGAGAAAGACCTTGCCCACCAGACAGACCTTGCCCTGCAGAGCCTTACACCGAGGGAGCAGAAGGTCTTGAGAATGCGCTTCGGTATAGGCGAAAGGCAGGACTACACACTCGAAGAGGTTGGAAAGGTTCTGGGAGTTACAAGAGAAAGGGTAAGGCAGATAGAGGCAAAGGCCATAAGAAGGCTTCGCCATCCCACAAGGGCAAAGCTTCTCAAGGCGTTCTGTGAGAGCTAAGAGGAAAGCAGAGTAGAGATAACCCTCTCCACCACTTCCTTTTCCACACCCGTAAGTTTTATCCTTTTGGTTCTTGAGCTCTGCCCGCTTGTGATTTCCACAGAGGACTTCCTTATACCGAAAAGCTCTGATAGATATTCTCTGAGTCTTCTGTTGGCCCTGCCATCCACAGCAGGGGCATTAAGCCTTATCTTAAGCAGGCCCGCATGGACGCCCGAGAGCTCGTCCTTTCTGGCAGAGGGCTGTACATGGACACAGAGAATAAGCCCATCTGAAGTGGTCTCCATAAAGGGAAACTTTTCTGGGTTATTCATCCATCTTTTTAAAGAAGTGGAGTTTTCCTGCGTCCTCTTCGAGTTTTTCTGCCTCTTTTTCTCCCATATCAATCAGGTTCATGTGGTAGTTTAGCAGTGCCCTGAGTTCTGTCTCGAACTCCACGCG